>JAGGYC010000106.1 GCA_021162745.1 Desulfuromonas sp.
GCGGCAAGCCGAAAAAAGATCTGATCGTTATCAGCAACGCCTTAAGAAACATCACAAACGGATCGAGCGTCACAAACGTCGTCCGAAGTATGGCGTGGTGATCAACACCTTGCCCTTGGGTTACCACCGGGGTCTCAATCGCCGTCACCACGATCACTACTATCGTGGTGGTCTCTTTTACCGTTATTCCGGTGGCCATTACCTGTCGGTGCGCCCTCCTTATGGGATGATTGTCGCCACGCTGCCGCTGGGCTATCTGACCTTACAGTTTGGTACCGGGGTTTACGCCCGTTACAACGATGTTTACTATCGTCCGGTGCCCCGGGGTTACATGGTTGTGGAACCGCCGCTCAGCGCGCCACCTGCGCCGCAGCCCAATATTGGTGCCGTACCGGCCAACGCTGTGGGGACGGTGACGGTCAGCATTGAAGTGCTCAATGTTCGTTCCGGGCCGAGTCGATTACATCCCGTGGCTGATCATGTCTATAGCGGGGATCTACTGTATGTGTTGGGCCAGGCACCGGACTGGTATTATGTCAAGCTGCCCCAAGGTGGTTTCGGCTGGGTGTGGGCTGAATTTGCCGTTGGCGCGTTACGACCTTAACCCGGATTGCTTGTGAGAAATCCGGGTTAAAATGTTTCCTCTGCACAGGTGGGCAACGTTGTGCTAAATTATTGAAAGTTGAAGCGGGGCAGGTGTTTACCTGCCCCGTCATTTTATTTATCACACGGGTAGCAGCCTATGAAAACCAACATCACCCTGATCGGTATGCCTGGCGCAGGTAAAAGCACTATCGGCATTATCCTCGCCAAAACCATGAGTCTGGGTTTTGTTGATACCGATATCCTGATTCAGATCAATCGCCAACAACCGTTGCAGCAGATCCTTGAGCAGGGCGGCTATCTCAGTCTGCGCCGGATTGAGGAGGAGGAGATTTTGCGCCTCAATGTCGACCATCAGGTGATCGCCACCGGCGGCAGTGCGGTGTATAGCGAACGGGCCATGGCTCATCTGCGACAGATCTCCACCATCGTCTTTCTCGATGTCTCCTTTGATGAGATCTGCCGCCGCATCCATAATTTTGCCAGCCGCGGTATCGCCTGCGCTGACAACCAGAGTTTTGAGGAGTTGTATGAGGAACGGCGGTACCTCTACCGCCGCTATGCCGAGTTGACCGTCAACGGCAATCACCACAGTCAGGACGAGATCGCCGAAACGATTGCAGAACTTGTCAGCATGGACGATCTGGGGTAGAATTGCGCTTTTAAAATAGATACCGATTTAACCTTCAGGAGATACCTGCCGCATGGCTGATCAAAATGAAAAATATATTCCCAAGTGGATTGCCTGGGAAACAACCCGTCGCTGTAATCTGAGCTGTGTTCACTGCCGTTGTTCCTCTGATCTGGACTCGGCTACTGGAGATTTTACCACCGAAGAAGCGTACAAGTTGATTGATGATATCTGCGAAGTCTCCAAGCCGGTGCTGGTGTTGTCCGGTGGTGAACCGTTGATGCGTCCTGATCTGTTTGATATCGCCCGTTACGGCACCTCCAAAGGGTTGCGGATGTGTATTGCCACCAACGGTACCCTGGTGACTGATGAGGTGTGCGCCCAGATGAAGGATGCCGACATTAAGATGGTGTCCCTGTCCCTCGACGGTTCCACCGCACAGATCCATGACAATTTTCGCCAAGCGCCCGGTGCTTTTGAAGGAGTGATCCGGGCTGCCGAGACTCTGAAGCGCAACGGTATCAAATTTTTGGTCAACTCCTCGTTCACCAAGCGTAACCAGCACGATATCGCCAACACCTTCCGGGTAGCGAAAGAGCTGGGTGCTACCGCCTGGTACATGTTCATGATTGTCCCCACCGGTCGCGGCGAAGAGATCATGAACGAGCTGGTGTCGAAAGAGGATTACGAAGAGATTCTGTCCTGGCACTATGAGCAGGAGAAACATGAGGACGATATCCTCATGCGTCCCACCTGTGCTCCCCATTACTACCGTATTGTGCCGCAGATGGCCAAGAAGGAAGGGGTGGAGTTCGAGCGCCGCAGCCTGACCTTCTCCACCGGTGGTGGCAAGGGTTGTATTGCCGCTCAGAGTATCTGTCTCATTGACTGTTTTGGCAATCTCAAGCCGTGTTCCTATTTCCACTCATCGGTGGGCAATGTCAAGCAGATGTCGTTCAAGGACCTGTGGTTCAATTCCAAGGTGTTCAACGAACTGCGCGATTTTTCCAAGTACAAGGGCAAGTGCGGTGAGTGCGAATTTATCAACGTCTGCGGTGGCTGTCGCGCCCGTGCCGATGCAGTGTACGGCGATTATCTGGCCGAAGAGCCGTTCTGTAATTACATTCCGCGCAAGACCCGTAAGCGGATGGAAAGAGAAGCGGCGGAGAACTTAGCAAAATAAATCGTAACTATTTCTCCGATACACTGGCAACGCCCATTCCAAGGGACGTCAAGCCCATCCATGGGTACTTAACTGCCGCCATCCGGGCGACAGATACCCTTTCCATGGGCGCCGCCAGAGTATCTACAGTTGTGCTGAACCGTTACAATAAATCACTATAAATTTCACCAATAAAGGAACTTAGTTTATGTCCGATTACAACTTTATCAAAGCCTGCTGGGGTCAACCTGTTGACCGTGTTCCCGTATGGCTGATGCGTCAGGCCGGTCGTTATCTGCCTCAATATCGCGAAGTCCGTTCCCGCGGCGAAGGCACCTTCCTCGATCTGTGTAAAGATCCCGAGCGTGCTGCCGAGGTCACCATCCAGCCCATCGATATCCTCGATGCCGATGCAGCGATCCTGTTCTCCGATATCCTCACCCCGATTGAGCCGATGGGGATGGAGTTGGATTTCGTACCGGGACCAGTATTTGCCAATCCGATTCGCACCCAGGCCGATGTTGATGCGTTGATTGTGCCGGAAAATATGGCTGAGGCGGTCTCCTATGTTCCCGCCATTATCAAGCGTTTGCGCAAGGCCTTTGAGGGCCGTGTGCCGCTGATCGGCTTCGGTGGTGCACCGTTCACCCTGGCCTGCTACATGGTTGAAGGCAAGGGCAGCAAGGATTTTGCCTCCCTTAAGCAGATGATGTACAGCGATCCGGGGCTGTACCATGCGCTGATGGAAAAGATCACCGAGATGGATCGCCGCTATCTGAATATGCAGATCGAAGCCGGTGCGCAAACCATCCAGATCTTTGATACTTGGGGTGGTCTGGTATCACCGCACGATTTTGAAAAATTCGTGCTGCCATACACCCAAAAACTGATCAACGGCCTTAATCGCAAAGATGTTCCTATCATCTATTTTGTCAAAGGTTCTGGAACCATGCTTGAACTGGTCAAAGAAGCCGGTAGTGATGTGATCGGTCTCGACTGGCATATTGACCTCGGCAAGGCCCGTGATATTTTGGGAGATGATGTCGCGGTTCAAGGTAATCTGGATCCATCGGTGTTGTTTGCCCCCCACGCTTACATTGAACAAGAGGTGCAGCGGATACTCAACGAAAATGCTGATCGACCAGGTTTTATCTTTAACCTCGGACACGGCATCACTCCATCGGTTCCGCCGGAAAACGCCATCTTTATGGTCGATGCCGTTCATCGCCTGAGCCAGAAATAAGCTGAGCTCTTGGGGTGTGATTAACTGAAGTAATTCGAAAGGGCGATGCGAGATGGCATCGTCCTTTTTTTGTGAATGGGAGCGCAGATCATGGCGCAAGCCAAAAAAGCACTGGTGCTGCTCAATATGGGGGGACCCGATTCCATTGAAGCGGTGGAGCCATTTCTCTACAACTTGTTTGCCGATCGGGATCTGATTCAGTTGCCGCTGGGGGCGCTGCTGCAGAAGCCGTTTGCCCGGCTGATTTCACACTTTCGTGCCAAAACCGTGCGGGAGAACTATCGGCGCATCGGCGGCAAAACGCCATTGCTGCATTGGACGCGCCGCCAGGCTGAACAGACCGCAGCGCTGCTGGGTGACGAGTGGCAGGGCTATGTAGCCATGCGCTACTGGGCACCCCGTGCCGACGAGGTGGTGGCGCAGTTGCAGGCCGATGGGATTGAAGAAGCGCTGGTGGTTTCCATGTATCCCCATTACACCGGGGCGACAACGGGCAGCAGTGTCAAAGATTTTAAACGCGCCGTGCAGCAGGGCTATCCGCAGCTGTTTTGTAATTATCTGGAGCAATGGCACGACTGGCCCGCTTATCTTGATGCGTTGGCCGACTGTGTCAATGAGGGGCTGGCTGCTATGCCCGAAGAGCAGCGGGCGCAGGTGCGAATCTTATTCTCCGCCCATGCTCTGCCTCAAAAATTTATCGATCGAGGCGATCCCTACCAGCACCATGTGGAACAGACCGTTGCCGGGGTGATGGCACGGGTTGGGGCGTATGACCATCAGATTGGTTATCAGAGCCGTAGCGGCCCGGTGACCTGGATGTCTCCCGATACCCTTGAGCTGATTGCCGAAGCCGGAGCGCAGCAGCGACCGTTGCTGGTGGTGCCGGTGTCGTTTGTGTCCGACCATATCGAAACCCTCGAAGAGGTCGATGTCGAGTTCCGCGATCATGCAGCAGCACATGGTGTGCCATGGTTTGGTCGGGTGCCGGCATTAAATGATCGGCCATTATTTATTCAGGCCCTTAGCGAACTGATTTTAAGTTATACTGACACCCATGACACAACTGAGGGATAAACCCTGATTCTGAGAGTAAACAAGGGGGGAAGCGATGAGTCTTGGTGTCGGTCGTGAACCGAATACAATGATGAAGGTGGTGGTCTTGACCCACAACTATCGGGTGGTGGGCAGGGTCTACGTTAAAAAGGGTACCCGTCTGACCGATATGGTGTGCGAGGCCAAGCAGTTTATTGCCGTAACGTCGGCCCAGGTGTGGGAGCGACAAACGGGCAATAATTTGTTACAAGCCGGTTTTATCAATGTCAGTCGCGATGAGATTGAGATCATCCTGCCGGCTGATGAGGTGGATTGTGACTGTAGCGATATGGGGAGTCTTGGTACCTGGTTGTTGCAACAGCGTCGCGAAAGCGATGATGCGCAACAGGAACTGGACCTTGATGTCGATCTCGATTAACCCCCCCCTCTGCGGAGAATGGCATGACGGCGTTTGATCAGTTTGTTGAAAAGGTGGTGCTGCACAATAAAATTGCCACCACAGAGTTGCTACAAAAGGCCAAGGACTACCAGACCAGTCACCCCGAACTTGAGTTGGCCGATCTGCTGATCCGGGCCGGGGTGCTCAAGGCCGAACAGGTGGTGGCCATTCGCCGGAAGTTTGCTGCGACGAATACGGCTCCGATAACGGTGCCTGTTCCCCCTCCCGCTGCGGTTGAGGTTCCTGTCAGTGAGCCCACCGCCGTGGCTGTAGAACCTGAACGGCCACTGTCGGCTCAGAACTCCTCGGATCCGACCTCATTTACCACCTTGGAAGACTATCTTTCTTACGCCCGTAAGTTTGGTGCTTCCGATCTGCATATCAACGCCGGTTCGCCGCCGCTGGTTCGCAAGGACGGTCAACTTCAGGTGCTGGATCGTCCCCCCTTCACGGCCCAAGAGGCCGAATCCCTACTGTTCAGTGTCCTCGATGGCCAACAAAGAGAGACGTTGCGTACTCAGTTTGCTCTCGACACCTGTTGCGATGTGCCGGGGTTGGGCCGCTATCGTAGCTGTTTTGCCTGCCAGAGTCGAGGCTGGGATGGATCGTTCCGCATTGTTGATCAGCAGGTGCCCAGCTTCGAACAGCTGAACCTGCCTGACAACCTTAAGTCACTGACCGAATATCATCAGGGGTTGGTGTTGGTGGCCGGACCGAGTGGTTGCGGCAAAACGACAACCATGGCGGCGATGATCCAGCTGATCAATCAGAACCGCGAAGAGCATATTATTACCATGGAAGATCCCATTGAATATGTGTTCTTCCCTGAAAAATCCCATATCAGCCAGCGCCAGGTCGGTGCTCATACCGAGAGCTTTTCGGCAGCGTTGCGGGCAGCGCTACGTGAGGATCCCGATGTGATCATGATCGGCGAGCTGCGTGATCGAGAAACCGCAACCCTGGCAATCTCAGCGGCGGAAACAGGGCACTTGGTGTTTGCCTCGCTCCATACCACCGGAGCGGCGCAGACCGTCAGTCGTATCCTTGATTTCTTTCCTGCCGATCAGCAGGGGCAGGTACGCTCCATGATCAGTGAGTCCATTCGCGGTATCATCTGTCAACGCTTGATTCCCCAAGCCGAAGGGCAAGGGCGGGTGTTGGCGTTGGAGGTGATGTTTAACAATACTGCCATCGGAAATCTGATTCGTGAGGATCGGATGTTCCAATTGCCGACCATGATGCAGATCAACCGCGACAAGGGGATGTGTCAGCTCGAAGATTCGTTACAGCAGTTGGTGCAAGAGGGGGCCATTGAAGGTACGGAGGCCTGGTTTGAAGCGGCGAATAAGTCACCTTTTAAACAGTATCAGCCGGAAATGATGGAGGGGGGCGAATAATGGCAAAAATTGATCGACTTTTTGACATGATGCTGGAACGTGGTGCCTCTGACCTCCACCTGTTGCAGGGGCAGCCGCCGAAGATTCGCGAGCATGGCCGCATGGTGCCGTTCGAAGGTGAACCCGTTATTGGCGAACGCGAGATGACTGATTATCTCAAGGAGATCTGTGCGCCGGAGCGCTGGACGGAGTTTCTGGAGCGTAAGGATCTTGATTTCGCCTACGAAAAGGACGAGAAATCTCGATTCCGTGCCAACTACTATGGCCAGTTGCATGGTCTGGGGGCCGTTTTCCGGATAATCCCGACCAAGATTTTGACCCTGGAAGATCTGGGCCTGCCGGAGATCCTGAAATCCTTTGCTGCCCTGCGCTCCGGGCTGGTGCTGGTGACCGGACCGACGGGCAGTGGTAAGTCGACAACTTTGGCAGCCATTATCGATTATATCAACGATCACTATTCCCGTTACATCCTGACCATTGAAGAACCGATTGAGTTTGTCCATCCCAACAAGCGCAGTGTCTTTTGCCAGCGCGAAGTGGGCAACGATGTCCTCTCCTTCGGTGACGGTCTCCATACCGCCTGCCGTCAGGATTGCGATGTTATCTTGGTCGGTGAGATGCGTGATTACGAAACTATTTCTCTGGCGTTGTCGGCGGCCTCCATGGGAACGCTGGTATTCGGCACCCTGCATACCAACTCGGCGGTGAAGACCATCGACCGTATCATCGATGTCTTTCCTGCCGATCAGCAGGGGATGGCGCGCACCATGCTGGCCGATTCATTGCGCGGTATCTGTGCGCAGTTGTTGCTGAAAAAACAGGGTGGCGGGCGGATTGCCGCCAATGAAATTCTGATCGGTACGACAGGTCTTTCTGCAAGCATTCGTGAGAATAATATCGGCAACATTCGCAATATCATTCAAGGTGGCAAGAGCCTGGGAATGCAGATGATGGACGACGTGCTGGCCGATTATCTGAAACGCGAATTGATTTCGCCGGAAGAGGCCTATCTCAAGGCACAGGATAAAAATCGTTTTGCCCTCAAGGATGAGTAGTGCTGTATCATGGCTGAAAATTGGGATTTGATATGACCTGCGGGAGCGGATTTCTCCGCGAATGATTCGCCTTGCCATTGCTGATTATTCGTGGCTGAAGTCGCTCCCACATTTGCGGTTGATTTTATCCATTTTGGTTTTACGTGTGGATGAAGGGTTTAATTCAGCCGTTCATTTAATCGGCTCACAATATCCATTTTTTCATGAATGATACCAATGATCATGGGTTTTATCCGATTCCTGGTGAGATAGAAAATGTAGTGGTATCTATATTTGCTCACCAGCAGATCAGGGAATGCTGTGGAAAAAACACGCTTTGGCATTTCATCTTTTGCTATGGACTGAAACGTATCTTTGAGTCCTTTTCGGTATTGTTCAAGTGCTTTTTTACCCCAAGTATCCAAGGTATAACGTGCAACGTCCCGTAAGTCATTTTCGGCAGCGGTAGAGAGTTTATAGGGTTGCATTATTGATTTTCTTTTAGAACTTCATCGAAAATATCATCAACCGATTTGCTTGAGAGTTGACCATTATTTGCTGCTTCAACACGTGGTCTCAAAAATGTTTCAAGCTTATGTAGCGCAATCTGTTCATCTGAAGTTGGCAACGTGCGCTTAAGGACATAGTCTTTAATTGATTGACCTTGCAGTGCGGCAGCAGCTTTTAATCGTTGATGTTGATCGGGGGTTACTTCAATAGAAAGTCGCATAGAGAAAACCTCAAAAGTGTTAATATTTTTCTATTTTATACAAAAACAACAAAATGTCAATTTGTGACAAATGTTGTTTTTTGCTTTGCCAGGGAACGAGTGTTTATGAAGTACGCAGAGGTTGCAGAAAATGTGAAGCAGTTACTTTATGAGCTCCCACCGCAAAATGAGTTCATCCATGCATTGCTGTTGGCGTATGGCACCCCCAAAGCGACGGTGGCCCGGCTCAAATCAGGTCAGCTCAATCTTGCTGCAACCGGCGGCGGTGTTCTGCTGAAAAACAAGGTCTGGTTCAAGCCGGTGGAAGGCGATCTGTTCGCCGCCATTGAGGAGTTGAAAGGGGCTAGGGGAACCAGGACAAACAAGCCACGCTTCCTGATTGTTACCGATTTCAAGCAGCTGCTGTCAGTCGATACTAAAACGGCTGATACACTGGATATTGAACTTTTTGAGCTGGAAACAAATTTTGACTTTTTCCTGCCGTGGGCGGGGATGGAAAAGACCAGGCTTTCCAACGAGAATCCGGCGGACATCAAGGCTGCCGAAAAGATGGCCAGGTTATTTGATGCCATCAAGCAGGATAATCCCGATTATATGCGTGAAAATGCGCATAGCATGAACGTTTTTCTTGGCCGGTTATTGTTTTGCCTCTTTGCCGAAGATACCGGCATCTTTCCCGAAAACGCAGTCAGCAATGCTATTGCTTCCCATACGGCGGTGGATGGCTCGGATCTGGATACCTTTTTTAGGACTCTGTTCGACCTATTGGATTCAAAAGAGCGCGATGGTGTGTTGGAATATCTGAAATGCTTTCCGTATGTCAATGGCGGCTTGTTTCGGGATCATTTCGATATTCCAATTTTTTCGGCTAAATCGCGGCGGATGATTATTGCCAGTGGCGAGCTCAACTGGTCGGAGATCAATCCCGATATTTTTGGTTCCATGTTTCAGGCCGTGATCGATCCCGAAGAGCGGCACAACCTGGGGCAGCACTACACCTCTGTTACCAATATCATGAAAGTGATCGAGCCGCTTTTTCTTAATGATTTTAAGGCTGATTTTGACAAGGCCAGGGAGAAAAAGAGTGGGAAAAAGCAGGCGCTGAATCGGTTGTTGACTCGCATTGGCAACGTCAAGATATTCGATCCAGCTTGCGGTTCCGGTAACTTTTTGATTATTGCTTATAAAGAGCTGCGTAGGCTGGAGATGGAAGTTTTTCGGGAGCTGCAAACCCTTGAAGGAACGGGAACCTTGCCGCTTTCGGAGATGAAGGTCGGTCAGTTTTACGGTATTGAGATTGCTGACTTTGCTTGCGAAACTGCGGTTCTTGCGCTTTGGCTGGCTGAGCATCAGATGAATCTTGAGTCGAAGAAGGTATTTGGTCAGGCTCCAGTTTCTTTGCCGCTTAAAGAGGGGGCGAATATTGTTTGTGGCAATGCGACTCGGGTTGATTGGGAGGGTGTTTGTCCTAAAAATGATGGTGAAGAAATTTATGTGCTGGGGAACCCGCCGTATTATGGATCAAGTTTGCAAATTGATGGGCAGAAAGCAGATATGGCTCATGTCTTCAGTGGGATAAAAAACTACAAGAATTTAGACTATATTGCGTGTTGGTTCTTTAAGGCCGCTCAATATGTTACAGGTACATGTCACCAATTTGCGCTTGTGACAACAAACTCTATTTGCCAAGGGGAGCAGGTTGACATGTTGTGGCCGCACATTTTCAACAGAAACCTGGAAATTGATTAGTCATTCCTCTGGTCAAACAATGCAAAAAATCAAGCTGCGGTCTCGTGTGTAATTATTGGACTTAGATCCAAAACAAATATTGAAAAAATCATCTATTCATCTGGTATGTCTCGGTCAGTGCAAAATATAAATCCCTACCTTGTCGAATCAGTGACAAATCTCATTATTAAAAAACGTCGTTCCCCCATCTCCGCTATGCCTCCAATGACATATGGGAATAAGCCCACTGATGGAGGGAACCTAATTCTGAGTACGACAGAAAAAGATGAGCTACTTTCCGAATTTCCGGATGCTGAGAAGTTTGTTCGCAAGCTGATGGGTGCTCATGAATTTTCAGAAGGAACTATTCGCTGGTGTCTTTGGATATCGAATGAA
>JAGGYC010000130.1 GCA_021162745.1 Desulfuromonas sp.
TAACGGTGCCACGGAAAAAGTAGAGAGAGGTACTGCATCAAGCTATTCAACGTCGTTGCTTGTACAAAGAGAAAACTCAGTCGACCTAAAGGGCGACTTGCCGCCAAGGTGAAGCATAACGGAAAACGACTCATCGTAAGTGGGACTGCGACCCCCGGAGGGCCGGTTTTAAAGCCATTTCTTTGCTCACTTTCTTTGGGGCTTTGCAAAGAAAGGGTGTCGGCTGCGGGACGAAACCCGCGACCTTGATTTTGGTTTTAAGGGGTTTGATCAATATTGATCTGTTATCAAACTGAATCATCGGCCGAGGTAATCCGGGGTACGTGGCCGATGGTTGTTTCATTTCCGCCGCCCTACTTTTAGAATCATCCAAAAGTAGGCAAAACATGACCTCGAATGTCTTGCCCTGTAGGTTCCCTCTCTTCAATCGCTACCAACGAGAAGTCCGCAAAAACTCGCTTCGCTCAGACATTTCCGGGCAACCATCCTTGTTGACGCTCATTGCGTTTGGTGGCGACAAACGGGGGACACTGCCAGATAATTTAAGTTGGACAGAGCACTTAGTGTGCCGCCCCTTTTCCCACAGGCTTTGGCCCATCCGCAGGAAGGCTGACCTGAAATTTGCTCCCCTTACCCGGTGTGGAGAACACCTTGATTTCACCGTCGTGCGCTTCGGTAATCCCTTTTACGATAGCCAGGCCCAGCCCTGTGCCGCCATGGGCGCGGTTGCGTGCCTCATCGGTGCGGTAGAAGCGTTCAAAAATATGTGGCAGGTGTTCTTTTGCAATGCCGATACCGTCATCGCTGATTGAAACTGTCACCATGTTGCCGTTGCGGGAGACTTCAATGTCGACATTGCCCTTTTCGTGGGTGTAACGGATGGCATTAGTCAGCAGGTTGAGAAATAGTTGGCGTAACCTCAGATCGTCACCCTGAACAGTGATCAATGCATCGGGCTGATGGTGCAAATTGACATTGATCTGTTTGGTTTCAGCCAGGGCCCGTCCCTGGAGATAAAGTTCCTGCAGTAGATCGCTCAGACTCAGGGTGCGAATGGATAACGGCAGGTCGCCGGATTCGCTTTTTGCTAATGTCAGCAGGTCTTCGAGTATCCGCCCCATGCGATCAATCTCTTCCATGTTGGACTGTAGGGTGTTGCGGTATTCCTCAGGGGTCTTTGCCCAGAGTAGAGCAACCTCGGTCTCACCGCGCAGGATGGTCAATGGCGTTCTGAGTTCGTGGGACGCATCGCCGGAGAACTGACGTACGCGGCGCACAGCCCCTTCCAGCCGATCCAGCATGGCATTGTGCTGTGACGTAAGCAGCCGTAGTTCGCTGAAATTGGAGTTGTCTTTTGTGTGTTGCGCCAAGGTGTCAATGTTGATCTGGTCGAAGTTTTCGCCCAGTTGCAATAGAGGCTTGAAAAACCGCTTAGAGTAAAACCAGAATAGTGACGCCATGATAGCCAGCATTGCAAGGCAGAGTGTGGCGATGGCGAACAAGTGGTGACTGGCAGAGGGGGTGTTTATTCTGTACGGGTAGAGGTAAAACGTTCCAGCGCCGACGGTCATAGAAACCGCCAGCGCCAGAGTCGTCAGAAGTGTCAGTTGGACCCTTGCAGAACGCAGCAACTAGTCCTCCTTCAATACATAACCAACGCCGCGAATGGTGTGGATCAGTTTCTTGTTGTAATCCTTGTCGATTTTTTTACGCAGGTAATTGACGTAAACATCAATGATGTTGGTGAATGAATCGAAGGTGTAATCCCAAACGTGTTCGGCAATCATGGTCCGGGTCAGAACCTGGTTGGGGTTGCGCATGAAGTATTCGAGCAGGCCGTATTCCTTGGCTGTCAAATCAATCTCTTTATCTGAGCGCCATACTTTGTGGGTGACCGGATCAAGCCGCAGGTCGGCAAAGTAGATTTCGGCACCACGGTCTTTCGCGCCGCGGCGAACCAGTGCTTTAACGCGAGCCAGAAGCTCAGCAAAGGCGAAGGGCTTGGTCAGGTAGTCGTCGCTACCACTGTCGAGACCGGCAACGATATCTTCAACACTGTCCTTGGCGGTCAGGCACAGTACCGGAGATGTGACCTCTTTGGCGCGCAGTTCCTTGATAACGGTCAGACCGTCTTTTTTAGGCAGCATGACATCCATCAGGATCAGATCATAGTGGTTGCTTTCAGCCATGTAGAGACCTTCTTCACCGTTTGCCGCGATGTCTACACTGAAATTTTCCTCTTCGAGGCCGCGTTTGATAAAGCTGGCGACTTTTTTTTCATCTTCGACAACTAGAATTTTCATCAATTTTATACTCCTTTATAATGTTTTTCGTGTAGCCGTTTCTGCGATGTTGAGTGCTGAAGCTTATTTGAGTTTAAGTTTTACCAGGACCTCGTTTGCTGTCTCCTCTACGGCTTTGCCGGTGACATTGACGATGGACCATTTTTGTCTACGGAAAAAAGTTTTTGCCTGTTTAAGCTCTGCCTCCACCTGTTCGAAATCGGCATAGGCTGTCCGTGGATCCTGGCCGAGATTCCTGAGTCGTGAGGCTCTAAGCTCGACCAGACGCTCGGGATTGATCACCAGACCGACCACCCGCTTATGATTCATCTCCAGCAACTCCTTTGGTGGGGCAATGCCGCTCACCAGAGGGATGTTGGCCACCTTCCAACCACGATGGGCCAGATAGATGGATAAAGGCGTTTTGCTGGTTCGTGAAACACCAACCAGAACGATGTCGGCCTTGTTGAGAAAGCGTGTTTCCTGGCCATCATCGTTACGTACGGTAAATTCGACGGCTTCGATGCGCCGGAAATATTCTTCGTCGAGACCGTGCAGTAAGCCCGGAGTTTCGTTGGGGGTTGCACCAAAAAATTCCGAACACTTCATGAGCAGCGGCGTCATGATGTCCAGACTTGTCAACCCCAATGCTTCGCATTCGTCGTGAACCAGTCGTGACAGTTCGCAGTTAACCATGGTGTAGATGACCAGTGCCCGTTGGGCAGCGGCAGCGTCGAGCGCTTCGTAAACCTGATTCTTGCTCCGAACGTTGCAGATTCGGTTTAGCTGCACCGTTTGACCGCGAAATTGGGTCAATGCTGCGTTCACAATATTTTCGGCAGTTTCTCCTGTCGCGTCGGAAAGGAGAAAAACTGTCTGATTCTGCGTCATAGTTAACTCATTAGACTTCTATTAACGTTTATATCAGGTCTCTAACGATCTGCAAGCTGATTCAGGTAAAACTGAAAAAAAAGCTAACCACGTGATGGTAGAAAAATACCTTATATGCTGCGCGGTTCATTAGGGCAGCATAAAATTTAAACGTACTCACGGTAGTATTGTCAAGGATTTTTATTGCGTTTAAAATTTAGCTTTGCTACATAAGCGAAATGACTGAAAAATGGCTTGAAATATTGTTGAGTGTGCCTGTCGCTGCTGCTGATTTGCTTTGTTACGAGCTGCATAGGCTCGGTAGCGTCGGGGTTGTTGTCGAAGAGCGGGCGTTGGATACCTTTATCCCGCCCGATCCGGATGAAACGGACAGTGAGCGGTTCAGCGTCAAAGCGTATTTTGATGATTCGAAATCGCCGGAAAAAGTGCTGACGGATGTCCGCCAATCTCTGGTTGATCTTAGCCCTATGTTCCCTGAGTTGGCTGAGACGACTGTGTCGACCAGTGAACTGGGGCAACAGGATTGGGCCGAGGGCTGGAAACAACATTTCACTGCGACCCACATCGGTTCACGTCTGGTGATCAAACCCAGCTGGGAAGAGTATCAGGCCAGCCTCAATGAAGTGGTTGTTACCCTGGATCCGGGAATGGCTTTTGGTACCGGAACCCATGGCACGACCCGGTTGTGTCTGGAAACACTGGCGACGCTGTTTGATGGAGACGTTGTTCCATGCCGGGTGCTGGATGTGGGAACCGGTTCCGGTATTCTGGCCATTGCTGCCGCGGCGTTGGGAGCACAACAGGTTGTTGCCTGCGATATCGACCCTGTTGCCTGCACTACGGCCAGCGATAATATTGCCGGTAACGGTTACAGTGATACCGTTGAGGTCACTGGTGCTCTTCTGGAAGACCTTGAGGGCGAATACGATGTCGTTCTGGCCAATATCCTTGCCGAAGAGAATATCCGCCTTGCCCAGCCGTTGTTGGATCGTCTGAGCGCGGGAGGGACATTGATTCTTTCCGGGATTCTTCAGGAAAAAGTTTCCATGGTAACAGATGCCTTTGCCGCCCTTGGTCTGCCTGAGTCCACCCTGTTTTTTGAGCAGGAGTGGGCCTGTATCCAGTATTGCACTGCCGGCTGATGCGGCGATTTTTTATTCCTCAATTCTCAATCGAGAGCGCATCCATCTCGCTTCCCCGAGAGATTACTCATCACCTGCGGACGGTGTTGCGCCTGCGTGAAGGGAGCGAGATCGTGATCTGTGATGGTGCGGGTGGTTGTTACCAGTGTCGGATTGAAGGTCTTGATTCGAAACAGGGTTCAGCAACGGTGGTCAGGTCGTGGGTTGAAGAGGAGACGGCATTAGATATCCAGTTGTTGCAGGGGCTTCCTCATAGCGATAAATTTGATCTTGTTTTGCAAAAAAACACCGAACTTGGTGTAAGTTGTTTTGTCCCGGTGCGTTGCGAACGCTGTCAGTTTCCGCTGCCGGCGGCCAAAGTGGCGCGTAAGCTTGAGCGTTGGCAGAAGATCGTTACCGAGGCGGCCCGGCAGAGTGGTCGATCCTGGTTGCCACAGGTGCAACCTCCTCAATCGTTGACCGAGGCGGTAAGCCGGTGTGATGCCGACTTGAAGCTGGTGTTGTGGGAAGAGGCGACACAGCCTTTGATTGAACTCCTCCCGGAGCAGCCCCCGCGTCGTGTTGCCGTGCTGATCGGACCGGAGGGTGGTCTGAGTCGTGATGAAGTGGCCAGCGCAGAATCACATGGCTTTGTTGCTGCTGGTCTTGGTCCGAGAATTTTACGGACGGAAACGGCAGGATTGGCGATCAGTACGATTTTACAATATCAATATGGTGATCTGGGATTGGTTCCCAAGGGATATTCTGTCAACGAGTGAGGGTGTTATGCGCTGTCCGCACTGTGGTTATAACAGTTTTGATACATTGACGAACTGCAAAAAATGCGGCGAGTCGATGCCTCATGTTCGTCATTCACAACCGCAAACCCCGCAAACGTCACTCCTCTTCTCTCCTGATGAGATCACCGCGCAGCCGCAGAAATCAGATGTGCAGCGCGATGTTTCCCCGACGGTATCCGTCCCTCCTGCGGTTGATGAAGCCCCTGTTCTGCCTGCGGCTCCAGCCGGTAAAGAGGAGCCGGCTCAGGTGTTCCCGCTGCTGTTTAGCAATGATAACGTTATTGCTGACGCAGGTTGTCCGGTCGATGTTGACCCTGCGCCAGTGGTTGATGATGGGCGTAGCGAAACACTTATCGGGCGTCGCGTTGCGGCAACGGTGATTGACCTGCTGCTGATGATGGCTGTTTTGAGTGTATTTGTGCTGTTGAGTCAGCAACTGCTGTCGTGGACACCAGCGCAGTGGCTGGTGTTGCTGCAAGAGCACGCCGCTGTGCGTCTGGCTTATTACCTGCTGCTGGTTTTGACGCTGTTCAGTTATTTTTTCCTCAGTCATTACGGTTGTGGTCAGACCGTTGGCAAGGGATTGATGGGGCTGCGGGTGGTCTCCGTCGATGGTTCGGAGCTGAGTCTGTCACAGGTATTGTTACGAACCACAGGAGGTGTGCTATCCTTACTCAGCGTTGGCTTGGGGTTTGTCCTCGCTGTGCGCGATGTGCAGCAGCGAGGATGGAGTGACCGTTTGGCTTCGACGCGCGTGATTGGAATAACTGACCGCGAAGAGAAAGAGGATTGGCATGAAATTTGTTAAGATGCACGGCGCCGGCAATGACTATGTCTACATCGATGGTTTTGGTGACGGCTTTGAGCAGACCCTGACGGATCCGCAGGCCTTGGCGGTGCAGATCAGTGATCGCCATTTTGGCGTCGGTTCTGACGGCTTGATTTTGATTCTACCCTCAGACTGTGCCGATGCCAGGATGCGGATGTTCAACGCTGACGGCAGTGAGGCCGAGATGTGTGGTAACGGCTTGCGCTGTGTTGCCAAATATATCTATGATCATGGCCTCGCCGCAAAAAAACAGCTACAGATCGAGACCCTGGCGGGCGTGTTGACGGTGGACCTTATTGTTGATGACGACAGTGGTCTTGTTGATCAGGTCCGAGTCGATATGGGCTTGCCACGCTTGTTGCGGCGACAGATTCCGATGACAGCTGATGCCGGTGGTGACTTGGATGGGCAAGCGCTGGATATTCAGTTGACGGTTGAAGATCGTGATTTTCAGGTCAGCTGTCTGTCGATGGGCAATCCGCACTGTGTGGTGTTTGTCGACGATGTCGATAATTTTGCCGTCGATTACTGGGGGCCGCTGATCGAAACCCATCCGCTGTTTCCGCAACGGATTAATGTCGAATTTGTCGAAGTCCTTTCGATGGACGAGGTTAAACAGCGCACCTGGGAGCGGGGGGCGGGCGAAACACTGGCCTGTGGTACCGGAGCGTCAGCAGTCTGTGTGGCGGGTTTTCTGTCCGGCCGCACCGAACGCCGCATCAGCAATCAACTGCGTGGTGGCGTATTAACTCTGGAATATGATCCTGAAGGTTCGGTATTGATGACGGGTCCGGCAACCCAGGTGTTTGTCGGTGATTTCCCTTGGCAGGGTAACTGATGGATGTAATTTTTTTTGATCTTGACAACACCCTCTACAGCGCCGACCGGGCATTGTTTGATTTGATCGATGTGCGGATCAATCGTTACATGCACGAGGTGGTCGGGATTGATGCCGATCGGGTGGACGGACTGCGTCGTGATTATTGGCAACGCTATGGCGTGACACTGCAGGGGCTGATTCAGGAGCATGATGCCGATGCCGAGCATTATCTCGATTATGTTCACGATATCGACGTATCGAGTCGACTCAGTGCCAATCCTGAGCTACGTGAACGGTTGCTGCAATTGCCGCAACGAAAATTCGTTTTTACCAACGGCAGCGATTGCCATGCCCGGCGCGTACTTGATTGTCTGGATATTTCAGACTGTTTTGAGCAGATTTTTGATATCCGCGTCAGCGGCGACTATATTCCCAAACCGCACCATGCCCCGTATCAAGCGGTGCTCAAAGCTGCGGCCGTTCGAGCCGAACAGAGTATTATGGTTGAAGATTCACTGCCAAATTTACAGACGGCGGCCGAGTTGGGGATGAGAACTATTTTCGTCGGCGACCACTGCGATGATCCCTGTGTCGATGCGGTGGTGGGCCGGGTCGAACAGGTGACCGGTGTCGTTCAACAGTGGATGTCGGCAGCGAACTAGTACTCTGCCCAGCTTAAATTGTTTGGTAATGCTTCCCCGTTTGTTGCCGCCGAACGTAATGAGCGTAGCGAGTTTTTTGGGTTTCTCGGTGGTAGCGATTGGAGTGAGGGAACCCGCAGGGCAAGACATTCGGGGTCATGTTTTGCCTACTTTTGGAAGATACTAAAAGTAGGGCGGCGCCAATGAGACAACCTTCGGCCGCGTACCCCGGTTTGCCTTAGCCAATGATTCCGTTTGACAACGGATCAGCATTGATCAAACCCTTAAAATTCGTAAAGACAAGTTCGCGGGTTTCGTCCCGCAGTCGACGTACTTTCTTTGAATAGGCCCCAAAGAAAGTAAGCAAAGAAATGGCCTTGAAAACCAAAGTAACCAACGGTGGAGCTAATGGATTCTGTGTGCGGATTGCGTATCTGGCCGAACTGCGAGGCGGGCCTGATCTTTTGCGGCCCGCACGTATTTGATTGATGATATTCCATCATGGATAGCAGTGTTGTTTGATGGCGGACAGTCTCCTGGTCCGCTTGCAATGGGCATTGTGCCTATTGCAGTTAGAGTTGGAGATCTGTTATGAGAGCCGTTGTGCAACGGGTACGTTCCGCCTATGTCGATGTTGACCAGCAAACCACCGGGGCGATTGATCATGGCCTGATGGTTCTCCTCGGTGTCGCTACAGGGGATGACTCGCAGGATGTGGCCTATCTGGTCGATAAAATGATTAACCTGCGTATCTTTGAAGATGAGGCCGGCAAGATGAACCTGTCTCTGCTGCAGGTCGGTGGCGAGGTGCTGGCGGTATCGCAGTTTACCCTGCTGGCCGACTGCCGCAAAGGACGGCGTCCCGGATTTTCCAATGCGGCACCGCCGCAGATTGCCAATGAACTGTATCAGTTATTTGTTTCCCGGTTGCGGGACAACAACGTCAAGGTTGAATGCGGTGTATTTCAAGCCGATATGCAGGTACATCTGATTAATGACGGCCCGGTAACGTTGTTGCTGGACAGCCGTAAGGAGTTTTGATGGAAGAGAACGATCAATTGCCCCAGTCCGAGAGTCGCTCGGCCAAGAAGCGTGACGCAAAATCCATTGAGCAATTAGCGCGCGATCTGGTTGAGCTTCCCGACGCTGAGCTGGCACGGCTGCCGGTTCCATCGAGCTTGATGCAGGTTTTGATGCAGACACGGCAGACCAAAGGCCATGGTTCGCGCAAGCGGCAATTGAAGTTTTTTGCGGGATTATTGCGCAAGGATGCTGAACAAACCGAGGAGTTGCGGGCTTATGTCGCCGGAGATCATCAGAGTCAGCGTGATGAAAACCGTCTGACTCATCAGCTTGAACAGATGCGTGAAAAATTGTGTGCGCCTGACAGCCGCACTGCGGCATTTTCTGAAGCCCGGGAACTGTTGCCACGTCTCGATGTGATCGAGTTGCAGCGCCTGCTCAATGGCTATCGGGGAGCGGACGATAAGAAAAACTATCGCCAGATTTTCCGCTGTTTGCGTGCAGCAAGTGATGCCGGCCATGAAGAATGATGGCGTCGCAAAAAGTCCGCCCTACTGCGTGCAGCGTTTTTTCAAGACCTCGACATACAGCATGTATGCCTTCACCCTTGAAAAAACACTATGTCTTGTCGGACGAAATTTTTGCTTAGCCATCAGGGGAATAAAAAAACCCGGGCCGAAGCCCAGGTTTTGTTTTATCAGTTAAATCTATCGAGTGCTTAGAGCGCCTTGTTGATGAACTCTTCGAGTTGATTCTTGGGCACGGCACCGACCAGTTGGTCGACAACCTGACCATCCTTAAACAGGATCAGGGTCGGGATGCCGCGCACGCCGTACTGACCCGGAGTGTTGGGGTTTTCGTCGACATTAACCTTGCCGACTTTAACCTTGCCGCTGAACTCGTCAGCGATGGTGTCGATCATCGGTGCGATCGCTTTACAGGGTGCACACCAGGTGGCCCAGAAATCGACCAGAACCGGGGTGGCGGATTTCAGTACTTCCGCATCAAAATTGTCGTCAGTAAATTGTACAATGTTATCGTTTGCCATAGGGTGTTATTCCTCCTGTGCTGGATGTTTAATTTATGTTCTGAATCAATGCTTTACACATATTCGTTGTCGGATGGTTCATGGATTCAAGATAACAATGATAGAAATACCGTCGCTAAAAAGCAAGGCTTTATTGTTGACTGTTTCTACCACATCGACATGGGGTTCATCTGTTTGCTCTGCTGTGATAAGCTGGGCAACAAGAAGGCTGTCCGACAATACAGGAGCTTCATAGCCTGTTGCTGAACGATTAAAAGGTTACTATGTCTGAAAGTAAATTGTTTTCTGCTTTTGAGCAGCATAATCAACTGCTTGAACAATTCCTGGCCCTCAATGCCGATGCTCTTGAGCAGCTGGCTGTCGCTCTCGCTGAATCCTTTGCCCAAGGTCACCGATTGCTGGTGGTTGGGACCGGGGCTCTGTCGCCGCTGGCGACCTCCCTTGCCAATGTTTTTTTGCACCAACTCAACATTGAGCGGCCATCACTGCCGGCAATCAGCCTCAGCCCGGAGAGTGGTCTGGCTGCTGCGTTACTCGCCAATGATGATTATGAGCGTCTCTACAGTTGTCAACTCCAGGCGCAAGCCCAAGCTGGGGATCAGGTGCTGATGTTTGATGCGACGGGCGATGATGCGGCGCTGGCTGCGGTTGAAACGGCCAGTGAGCTGGGGTGCCAGGTGACGGTTATTAGCTGTGCCGACTCAGAGCTGTGGCATAAAGCTCCGGTGGAGTTGTTGCTGTTGTTGGAAAACAGTACCCCGGCACGAGCTGCCGAAGCGATGCTGTTTCTTGGTCACGTACTGTGCGAGCTGGTCGAGGGCGAGTTGTTCGGGATCTGATTTTTTCGGGTAGATTGAGCTCTGTGGACCAATTTAGCGGCAAATTCGGTTGACAGTATTTTAAGGCCGCGTCTACTATGTGCAATTCGTCTGTCGTCGTAGTGTATTGGGCATTTAATGGCAGAATTCCGCCGTGACTCGAGACCATCATTATAAAGATAAAGAGGGATTAAATGAGCTTGAATATTGTTTTGTTTAAGCTGACTTTAGGGTTATACGCCGTAACGACGGGGCTATATCTGTTCAGCGCTGTTGCGAACCGTGAAGGTAGTGATCGCTGGGGGCGCATGGCGCTGTTGGTTGCTTTTGCCATGCATACGGTAACGCTGGTGGCCCGCTATGTTGAGGCGGGTTACACGCCGGTGACCAATCTCCACGAATCGTTATCTTTTTTCGCTTGGGCTTTAGCCGGAACCTTTCTGGTTATTGATTGGCGGCTACGGATGTCGGTGCTGGCGGCCACCACCAGTACCCTGATTCTGGTAATGATGCTGTTTGGCAGTCTGCTGCCCATGCATGTTCAAGAGCTCAACCCCGCTCTTGATAGCCTTTGGCTTCCTGTTCATATCTCCCTGGCGTTTCTTGGCAATGCCGTATTTACCGTGGCTTTTGTTGCCGCCGTGTTCTACCTGTTGCAGGAGCGGATGCTGAAAAGCAAGAAGTTCTCTGCTTTGTATTACCGCTTGCCGTCGTTGGAAACCCTGGACATGATCAATTACCGCTGTCTGACGTTTGGTTTTCCCCTTATGACCATGGGGATCATCTCGGGGGCGGTATGGGCCGAATCGGCCTGGGGTACCTACTGGAGTTGGGATCCCAAAGAAGCCTGGGCGCTGATCACCTGGTTTTTCTACGCGGCATTGTTGCATGGCCGGATGACCACAGGGTGGCGGGGGCGGCGGGCTGCGATCTTTGCCATCATCGGTTTTGCCTTGTTGCTTTTCACGTTCCTGGGAGTCAATCTGTTGTTGCCCGGACTCCACAGCTATACGTCGATGGGTAGTTGACACCGTCACGCTGTCGTCCTGTGAATGTGGTTGAAGTAACAGCTAGAGAACAGTCTTACGTGGATTTATAATGGATATTTTTGTTGTTGGATTAAGCCATAAAACAGCGCCGGTTGCTGTGCGAGAAAAGGTGGCCTTTCCCCCCGAGAACATGCAACCACCCCTGCAGCAGGTGCTGGCGTTGCCCGATATCGCTGAGGCGGTGATTGTGTCGACCTGTAACCGGGTTGAGCTTTACGCGGCGGGACAAAATGTCGAAGCCGGTGTGCAGCAGCTCAAGCATTTCATGGCTGATTACCATCAGGTTCCTTTCGAGACCCTCGATAAACATCTGTATGTGATGCAGGGCGAGGAAGCGATCCGCCACGTCTTCAGGGTGACGGCCAGTCTTGACTCCATGGTGATCGGCGAACCGCAGATTCTCGGTCAGATCAAGACCGCCTA
The DNA here is from genome assembly GCA_021162745.1 of Desulfuromonas sp. Lineage (GTDB taxonomy): Bacteria > Desulfobacterota > Desulfuromonadia > Desulfuromonadales > Desulfuromonadaceae > Desulfuromonas. Next base: position 11,746 of record JAGGYC010000130.1, read on the forward strand.
TGGCTATGCGGCTGAACATAAAAGTGTCGGACTGATTCTTAACCGCTTTTTGCACAAAGCGTTTTCCGTTGCCAAACGGGTGCGAACCGAGACTAATATTGCTGGGAATGCGGTGTCGGTCTCCTTTGCCGCCGTCGAATTGGCACGCAAGATCTTTGGCAGTATCGAAGGTAAGACCGTGATGCTGGTCGGTGCCGGTGAGATGTGTGAACTGGCGGCCAAGCACTTTATCAACAATGGTGTCGATCGGGTGTTGGTGACCAACCGAACCTTTGCCCGTGCTGAAAAACTGGCCGAAGAATTTTCCGGGCAGGCGGTATTGTTCGATAATTTTCATGAACATCTCCATCAGGTCGACATTCTGTTGTCCTCTACGGGAGCGACCAACTTTATCATCGACCCGGATCAGGTGAGTGGTGCCCTGCGTCTACGCAAGCAACGACCGATGTTTTTTATCGACATTGCCGTGCCACGGGATATTGATCCGCGTGTCAATGATATCAACAACGTCTATCTGTATGATGTCGATGATCTACAGGGAGTTGTCAATGCCAACCTCAAGGAACGCCACAAAGAGGCGGAGCAGGCGGAAGAGATTATCGAATACGAGATCGGCCAGTTTCAGCTGTGGATGGCCGGACTGGAAGTTGTGCCGACCATTGTTGCATTGCGTCAGCAGATTGATGGTCTACGCCAAAATGAACTGGACAAGACCTTCGCTAATCTCAAACACCTCAGTGACAAGGACCGCAAGGCGATTACGGCCATGAGTTCAGCGTTGATCAATAAAATCCTCCATCCTCCCACCCGTGTGCTCAAGCAGGCTCAACAGGATGCGAATGCCCAGCAGTATGTCGATGCGTTGCAGACACTGTTTGATCTTGAAATCTCAGCACCCCAGGGAAAACTCAAGAATTTGGACAATGATTGAGAGGTAACGTGGCCAAGCCGCTGTACGGCAAACGGATACTGGTTACGCGGGCGGCCCATCAGGCGCAGGCATTTAATCAACTGTTGCAGGCGCAGGGTGCACAGCCCGTGCTCTGCCCATTGATTGAGATTGTCGCTCCCGATAGCTGGCAGCCCCTCGATTTGGCCCTTGGTCATTTGGAGGATTACCGCTATCTGATCCTGACCTCGGTCAACGCTGTCGAGAGCGTTTATCGCCGACTCATGGCGTTGGGTCGCTGGGACACGGTTCCACCAAACCTGCAATGGCTGTGTGTCGGCCCGAAAACGGCTCAGGCGTTGAGAGAGCTGGGTCGCCGGCCAGATCTGCAACCGGCGAGTTATCGTGCCGAAGCGGTGGTTGAACTGTTGCTGGAGCAAGGTGTTGCCGGTTGCCGCGTCCTTTATCCGCGTGCTGAACTGGCCCGAGATCTGATCCCACGCAGCTTGACGCAGGCCGGAGCGCAGGTGGACGATCCTATCGCTTACCGGACGATTCCGGCGACCAACAGTGGCGCTGAACTCGTCCGTTTGTTGCAACAACAGGCCCTTGATGTCATCACCTTCGGCTCATCGTCGAGCGTTGAAAACTTTGTCGCTTTGCTCGGTGAGCAAACTGTAGAGCTGACGCGTGGTGTGACTCTGGCCTCCATTGGTCCGTTGACGACGGCGACAGCTGTTCGCCTCGGCTTGACCATGGATGTTGAAGCCGACGAATATACCCTTGATGGCATGATCACAGCATTGATCGATTATTTTAACCCTTCCGGCACCTCTTCCAGTCAGGCCGGATAGACAAGGAGTTTCGAGATGTTTTTCCCCGAATATCGTGCCCGGCGTTTGCGCCGCAATGGCAATATCCGTCGCATGGTTCGCGAGACCCACCTGCGGGTTGACGATCTGATTTACCCTATGTTCAGCGCCTTTGGTGAAAACATCAAGAGCGAGATCCCCTCCATGCCGGGCATTTATCAGCAGTCCATCGATAACATTGTTGTCGAGGCGCGTGAAGTCTATGAACTGGGGATTCCGGCGGTCATTCTGTTCGGTATTCCCGAGTGTAAAGATGCCATGGGCACCGATGCCTACTGCGATACCGGTATTATTCAGAATACCATCCGTGCCATCAAAAAAGAGCTGCCGGAACTGATGGTGATTACTGATGTCTGTATGTGTGAATATACCGACCATGGCCACTGCGGGGTAATCAAAGACGGTGATGTTGATAACGATGAGACCCTGAAGCTGCTGGCCGCTGAAGCGTTATCCCATGCCCAGGCCGGTGCCGACATTGTTGCTCCCAGTGATATGATGGATGGCCGCATTGCCGTTATCCGCGAGATTCTCGACGATAACGATTTCTCCCATATCCCCATCATGAGCTACTCGGTGAAGTACTCCAGCGCCTACTACGGGCCGTTCCGTGATGCCGCCGATTCAACACCGCAATTTGGTGATCGGCGCAGCTACCAGATGGATCCGGCCAATCGCATTGAGGCGTTTCGCGAAGCGGCGCTGGATGTGGAAGAATGTGCCGACTTTCTGATGGTGAAGCCGGCCCTGGCCTATCTGGATATCCTGCGCGACATCAAGGAGCGTTTTGATCTGCCGCTGGTGGCTTACAATGTTTCCGGTGAGTACTCGATGATTAAAGCCGCTGCCGAGCGAGGCTGGATCGACGGAGATCGGGTGATGATGGAAACCTTGATCGGCATGAAGCGTGCCGGTGCGGATCTGATTATTACCTATCACGCTAAAGAGGCTGCCCGTCTGCTGTAGGAGGCTGTTGGGTAGTCAATCTCACTTTTATCGTCTTGATACCACAGGGCGTCTGCTACGGCAGGCGCCCTGCATTTAGTTGTATCCCCTGAATTGAGTCCTCATGGAAGAATCGAAAGAATTTCAACGCTACACTCTCGAAAATGGTGTGCGGCTACTGGTCGCGCCACTGCCGCACCTGCATAGTGTTGAAATGATCTGCTATGTCGGCGTTGGCAGCCGTTATGAAACGGACGAGTCTGCGGGGATCTCTCATTTTCTCGAACATATGCTGTTTCGCGGCAATCAATCCTATCCGTCCGGGGCATTGATCGAACAGGCCTTTGAGGATATCGGTGGCTCGGTAAATGCCGCCACCGATATTGATACCACCAGCTACTATGCCACCGTTCATCCCGATTTTGTCACCAAGGCGACCCAATTGTTTGCCGAGCTGATCAGGCGACCGTTGTTTAATGGTTTGGAGACGGAACGCTCGATTGTTCTTGAAGAGGCGTTGAGTGATTTCAATGAGCAGGGCGCTGATGTTTGTCCAGATAACCTCATGGGCCGCATGATGTGGGGAGATCATCCGCTGGCCCTGCCGGTGATCGGTTTTCCGCACACTATCCGCCAGTTGAGTGTTGACGATCTGCGTCGTTGGCATCAACGCTACTATACCCCGACCAATCTGGTGATCTGCGTTGCCGGCCCGGTTGACTGTCAGCAGGTTGCTGCCGACGTTGAACAGGCCTGGGGTGATTGGCAGGGGGGCAAGGTGGCGTTAGCCGAAGCGTTTGACCTCGCTCAGATCGAAGCGGGTCCGCGTTGTTGCTGGGTGCGTGATTCCGATTCTCAGCTCAGTTTACAGCTGGCCTGGCGTTCAGAAGGGCGTCACAGTGAAACATCGCTGGGATTGCGGGTGTTGCGCCGGTTGCTCGGTGATGGTGGCGCCTGTCGCCTGATGCAGAGTCTTCGCGAAGAATCAGGGCTGACCTACAGCGTTGATAGCAGTCTTGAAGAGTATGCCGAATGTGGCTGTTTTTCTATCGATCTGGCTACCGAGCCGGAAAAGCTGGTTGCCGTGGTCAAGACGTTATTGCATGAGGTTGAGCGTGCCCATCAGCCGGTAGGTGACGCAGAGCTGGCACGGGTGATCCGTACCGGTTTGCACCGCCTCCATTTCAGCCGTGACAATGTTGAAGAATTGGCTGTTCGTTATGGCTGGGGCGAGATCGGTGACGATATGCGCACCATCGATGATGATGCCCGCAACTGGCAGTTGGTTACGGCGCAGAGGGTAGATCAGGCGGCATGGCGTTGTCTGCGCCCGGAACAGATGTATTTTGTCTGTGTTGGGCCATGGCGCGAGGAGGATCGCCAAGAGGTTGAGCGTCTTTTAGGCTGCGTAATGACGGGTCCAGCGCCTGTTCAGCAGGCTTAACCACGTACTTTCAGCATGGCGATTGTCGAGATAGCTTTACGGCGTTACCCTCCGGGATAACGCCGTTTTTTAGCTGGATCAGGTGATGCGGATTGTTTTGTAGAGGAAGTTTTTGAACTTGTAAAAGGTTTTACGTTCTTGATCCTCAGTGCTGCGGGCATCGCACGCTTTGAGCATGGCGGCGATCCTTGGCATATTGTTGGCTCCCCGCTCACGGGCCAGGTCGATAACGGTCGCTACCACGTCCCGTGAGATGCGGTTGCCGGTGTAGGGGGTGTAAAGTGCTGACCAGAAGTCCTTGTCTCCGGCGACGATGGTATCGAAGATCTCTCCGGCGACCTGTTCGGTCAACACCGCGACGGGCGCGGTGATCTGTTGGTTGGGGGCCGATGCCAGGGCGCGGTGAATATCCTCAGCACCGATCACCTTCCCCTGCCGGAAAAAAAGTGCGCGCAGCAAGATTGAACGCAATTCGCGCATGTTGCCCTGATAATGGTGTTCCTTGAGCAATTGCTGGGCGGTGCTGTTGATCGACGGTGGCTCTGTCTCCCCTTCATCCGCACGTTTGTAGACCCGGAACAACTTGCCTAAAAAGTGAATGCTCAGGTCCGGAATATCTTCACGGCGCTCATTGAGGGAGGGCACCTCCATGGTCAGTTCCGATAAGCGGTGGTAAAGATCCTCGCGGAATTTTCCTTCGCTGATCAATTTGTGGAGATTTTTATTGGTCGCCGCAATCAGCAGCACCCGGGAATAACGGGTTTTATTCTCACCGAGGCGGATAAAGCCGCCATTGTCGAGAAAGCGCAACAGTTGCACCTGTGTTTTGGGGTCGGCGTCACCGATCTCATCGAGAAAAACCACCCCACCATGGGCTTCCTCGAGAATCCCTTTGCGATCGGTATGAGCGCCGGTAAACGCCCCGCGCTTATGACCAAATAGTTCCGAATAGGTCAGCTCGCCACTGTAGGCGGCGATATTGCTCTTTTTAAGCGGTAATTCGCGGCGGCTGACCTGGCTCTGATACATCTCGTTGAGGCGTGAATAGATGTTGTTAAACAGAAACTCTTTACCGCTGCCGGTATCACCGGTGATCAGAATGGATGGTAACCCCAGGGAGGCTTCTTCACTGTTTTTCTGACTCCATGACGCCAGGCGGTTAAAGATCGGTGGTGTTACCGTCTGGATAAACTTAACCATCTCGCCGGCTTTTTTCGAGTTACCGATGATGTTACCCAGCTTGTACGAGGAGATCTTCGGGTCTTTGTAGCCGACATCCGAGCGCAGGTGGTTGACCTCGCCGGTGAGGGCTTCAATCTGTTGCAGATCTGCCAGATAACGGGAGATCATCCGCTCAACGATCTGTAATATCCGTTTGTGCTCCTCGGTAAAGTAGTGGGGACGGAAGCTGTCGAGGCAGATCACCGCCAGCACCTTTTCTTCACTGATCACTGGAACGGCCAGCTCGCTTTTGATGTTGCTCGTCAGGCCGCGGTAGAAACCGCCTTGATTCTTAATATCGTCGGTATTGGCAATCAACTGGGCATGACCACTGTGGGCGGCGTAACCGGTCAGACTGCGTTGTTCCGGCGGCAGCTCGTAGCCGCCAATGCGGATGGGTGGAATGTTTTTTTTTCGCCACTCCTTGCTCTTGGCTCCCAGCACCCGGCCGGCAGCGTCCTCCACGACCAGCCAGTTGCCATCTTCCTGTTCACGGGCCAGAGCAATACTGCCGGTGTCGGCACCGATCAACTCCGTTGCCTTGGACAGTACCCGGTTCAGAAACGGTTGCAGCCCCTCAAAGCGCTCCTGGAGCAGGTCGTTGATCTCGGCCAGCACCTGGATCTCCATGTGCTCTCCACCGATCTCTTGAATCACCCGTTCCGCCATTTCAGCATGGGCTTCCAGTAGGCGCCGTTCAAATTCGGTAAAATTGTAGCCTTTGTTGGTGTAGTAATTGACGACGCAGATGATCCGCTTGGTGTGAGCTTCGTAGCGGGGCACCACGTACAAGGATTTCAGGCCGAGCTGTTCGGTCAGATAGCGTTTTTGCAGGGCTTCTTCACGCAGGTTGGGGAAATACAGCGGCTCGAGAAAGCGCTCGTCAGTGATGATGCCGTTGTCGGCAATGTAGCGTGACAGCAGCGAGTCCCCTTTGCCGAGACTGATCAGCTGCTCCTCTTCGTAGAGCTTCTTCGCTTCGCGCTCTTCTGAGTAGGAGGCGAGAATCTGTAGCCCCTCGGCGGTGCTGTCAGCGTTCCGCGGCGATGGGATCAGCACCGAGGCCAGCGAGAGGTTGTCGATGAGACGCACCGCCGATTTCACCATATATAACGCCGCTTCGAGCTTCTTCCGTTCATCGACACGACGAGCCAGTACCAGTTGCTGGTGATATTTTCGCGCCTGATCAAGGGTCGGGTTGACCTGGATCAGGAACTCAATCAGATCACGCCGCTGATCCACCGACGGGATATGGCCGGTGCGGCCACTGTCAACGCACAATACGCCGATCGCTCGGTCATTGTGCAGCAATGGTATCAGGTAGCTGGCGTAAATCTGGAATCGTTCGGCGAGTTCCCGAGCGTAATCGCTGCGCAGGGTGCTGAAATCGTTCAGGATGATCTCCTCTTGTGAGGCATAGACACTTGAGACGAGAAAGGCATTGGTGTTAATGGGGAAACTCATATCAGACAGTTCGGCCGCATGGAGTCCTGTTGCGATAACACAGGACAAACTACCATTGGTCAGGTCCTCAAGATAGATGCGGCAACGGTTTTGTTGGGTTAAGTGATTTACTGATTCGGTAATGACATGCAGGATGTCTTCAATGTTTTCTTTGCCGTAACTGTTGATTTTATCGATAAATTGGGATGTTTTTGATTGTATCTGTGTGTTCATTGAGGTCTCCAGATGGCCAAACTGAGCAGTTGAATAACTCAGCGAGTATACTCGTTGTCATGGTGGAAGTCAAAACGAGTCCTCTTGGCCATATCAGCATTAGAAGTTGTTATATGTTGAACTTGTGATTGATCTGCGATAAAGTGTAAAAATTGGTTGGGCAGGGAATATAAGCGCGGCAGGAGATCACGATGAAAAAAACCGTTGATTTAGATGAACTTGTTAAGAATACCCCGTGCCCTTGCGACTATTCCTGTCTGAAAAAAGGCTATTGTTGTAAAGCGACATCGGAACGAGTGATTGACGGCACCATTGTCTCCATTGTACCTGATAACGATTCCGCTCAGATTAACTGTAATTATTACATCGGTTTTGGCGGCGGCAGTTATTGCTCTTGCCCGGTTCATGTCGAGTTGTGCCGCCGTGGATTGCTCAAAAAGCCGTGCGAACTCGTCACGCAATCACCTAAAGCAGGTGATCCTCAAACAGGTACTGATGCGGATTCCACCGCGTAAGCTGGTCGGGGCGATGGTCACCAACCTCTCCACGGACATCTTTAACGGGTACTAGCCAGATTTTCCCCTGCCATAGATTCCACTGACCACCAGCCGTAATACACCCCTGCACATCACTTTGAAAAACCACAATGATATAACCTGATTTGGAATGCCCAGGACGATGCTGGATCAGTGCATAGCGTCGATGGGGCTGTAGATGATCTGCGCTGAAGGCGAAGCTGTTCTGCTGACGGCTGAAATCGAGAAGCCCCTGTCCCGATTGTGGTTCCGGCTGCCAGGTGGCGGGGTTTTTAGCGATCATGGGCAACTGTTCGGCATGCAATGACCCGCCGAACAGAATCAGATTAGTTACGATCAGCCATACAGCGTTGCGGATGATCTTATTGCTGTTCACGTTGCTTCGCTTGTCTTTTCTTCCATAGTATCGGTAACAGCGAAAGAACCGCAATCAGAGCTACACCGATGATAAATTCCCGCGAAATATTTCCTTTGATCAGTTCCCCCAATGAACTTGACAGCGAGATAAAGGCAATGGTTGCCGGCAGTATGCAGATGAACGAGGTGATGGCATAGTGGCTGAATCGAATATTGGTCAGGCCGAAAGCATAATTGAGCAGGTTGAAAGGAAACAGCGGAATCAAGCGGGTAAAGGCCACCACCTTCCAACCATTGTTGGTGACATCTTCATCCAGCTTTTGCCAGCGTGGTGCTGAAAGTTTGCTCCTAATCCAGTCGTGGCCCAGATAGCGCGCCACCAGAAAGGCAACGCAGGCACCGCTGGTTGCACCGCTGGTTGCACCGCTGGTTGCACCGCTGGTTGCACCGCTGGTTGCACCGCTGGTTGCACCGCTGGTTGCACCGCTGGTTGCACCGCTGA
>JAGGYC010000018.1 GCA_021162745.1 Desulfuromonas sp.
CCTTTAGGTGATAGTTGTGGGGACAACTCTCCTAATGGGGTAACATTGAGTCGTTCATATGGCAAAGCCTATGATCTCTGACCTTGCCCTGAGGACAAGGTTTTCTTCTTTCGAATAAAATCAACAACCGCATCACAACCTCCCGATGTTTAATACCTGTAAATCATCTGGTTACGCTACAGTACTCGCCAAAATAAAATCAAAGAGGCGCAACTTCGGCAAGACCCGACAGTTTGCTATCAACAGTCGCAGGGCTACCCAGATAGAGAACTTCGGCGATCCCGGAAGCGCTGACCTGTAACGCTTCAGAGACCTGAACTTTAACGACGGTTGTTCCGGCAGCCTCAACCATAATCTTTGCAGCCTTCAGCTCACGGGCATCCAAGGTCGAAGTACCACTGATTTCAATCTCCAGATGCTCAACCCCACCACGCATCTCAGCCAGGCTGGCTCCTTCCAGCTCCAGCTTGAAATTGGCTCCCGACAGCTGATCGAGAACGATTTCATGCGCACCCTCGGCATAAAAGGCTGTGAATTCCGGCAGCTGTAAATGGATCTGCAGCGGCTGCTTCATGCATAGCGACATATCATTGCCGATCCGCAATTGCTGGTTATCCACCCGGGTCACGACATGATCGAGCAGATTGGAATCACCATTGATGGTACAGCGATAGTCTTCTCCGGCAGTAATAAAAATCGCGTAGGCGCCTTGAATCGCCACCCGCTGATAATCGATCAGGGTACGTTGCTGCTCGGCAAACTCACCATTGCCTTCGACACAGTTGGACGAGCGCTGCCAAGCACCGGCAATGCTGGTGAATGATAGAAGCAGGTAACAAAAAATCAATAGCTTGATAACACGGTTGGTCATGATCTTATCCCCTATGAGTTGAATATAATGATCTCCTATAAGTAACAAAAAAGGGATCGCAATGCGATCCCTTTCTGGTTCAACGGTCTTGTTGGTCCTGCTTAACCGGCCACCTGTGTTTTGGTGAAAATGGCATAAAACGGCACGTTGTTCTCTTCAAAGAATTCGCGTCCACCCTCTTCACGGTCAACCAGAGTCACGACACCGAGCACCTCAAGGCCTTCAGCCTGAGCCCGTTCGATAGCCTTCATTGACGAGCCACCGGTGGTTACCACATCCTCGACGATTACGACCTTAGAACCTGCGGGAACATTCTTACGTCCTTCAAGCCATTGACCCGTGCCGTGCCCTTTCGGCTCTTTACGGATAATAAATGCCGGGATCGGTTTCCCTTCCAGCGAACTGATCATGGAAGCCGCCGTAGCGATAGGATCGGCACCCATGGTCAGACCGCCGACACCATCAACCTTAGAGTCAAAATTGTCAAGGGCGGCAACAAATGCCTTTCCGACCAGAACCGAACCACGCGGGTGCAGGGTCGTTTGTTTTCCATCAAAATAGAAATTACTTTTACGCCCGGAAGCCAACGTTACATCACGTTGCTCGTAGGACAACTGACGGATGATCTCCATCAATTCTGCGCGTTCGTCCTGCGTCATTATTATTCTCCTTTTCACAACAACTTCTTAGATCTAAAACAGTCCCAGTTGCTTATCCGACTTGAGACGGGGAAACTTGACTGGATATTGGCCGCTGAAACAGGCGGTACAAAATTTACCTTCACAGCTACCACCATCGCAACCAGCGGTGGCCTGGTGCAAACCTTCAACGGACAGATAACCAAGGCTGTCGGAGGTGACATAGCGGTTAATTTCATCGACACTGTGCGATGAAGCGATCAATTCCTTACGAGTCGGCGTATCAATACCGTAATAGCAAGGATAACTGGTCGGTGGACTGGAGATGCGCAAATGAACCTCTTTTGCCCCGGCATTACGGATCATTTTGACAATCTTGCGTGCCGTCGTACCACGAACAATCGAGTCATCAACCACCACCACCCGTTTGCCTTCAATCACCTCGCGTACCGGATTGAGCTTGATCTTCACCCCGAAGTGACGAATTGATTGCTGCGGCTCAATGAATGTCCGCCCCACGTAATGATTACGGATCAGTCCTAACTCAAAGGGGATGCCTGATTGTTCAGCATAACCGATCGCCGCCGGCACTCCGGAGTCAGGGATCGCTACCACCACATCCGCTTCAACCGGATATTCACGAGCCAGCTGACAACCAAATTCTTTACGCACGCCATAGACTTCACGCCCGAAGATGGTACTGTCCGGACGGGCAAAGTAGACATATTCAAAAATACACGGCGACGGTTTTATCTTCTCTAGGGGGTGGGACGAGTGCAGGCCATTTTCATCAACAACGATCATCTCGCCGGGCTCCAGTTCGCGGATAAACTCAGCCTCGATCAGATCCAAGGCACAGGTTTCCGAGGCCACCACATAAGCGCCATCGAGTTTGCCAAGAATCAATGGCCGGAAGCCGCTCGGATCACGTACCGCCACCATGCGCGTTTCAGTGAGAAACACCAGACTGTAGGCACCGCGCACTCGCCGCAGGGCATCAACCACCCGATCCGCTAAACTATCGCTCTGCGCCCGCGCCAGCAGGTGAATAATAACCTCGGTGTCGGCAACAGTCGAAAAGATCGAACCGAGCTGCTCCAGTTCATTACGCAACTCCTGAGCATTAACCAGATTACCATTGTGAGCCACAGCAATGCTGCCACGCACATAGTCGACCATGATCGGCTGAACATTCTTGATATCGTTACCACCGGCAGTGGAGTAACGAACATGACCGATGGCACTGTTACCCGGCAGTTCATCGAAAACTTTATTCTTCTTAAAGGCGTCAGAGACCAGACCCATTTTACGGTAAGCCCGCAGCGAAACACCATCCGAAGCGACAATACCACAGCTCTCCTGACCGCGATGCTGTAGAGCATAAAGCCCCAAATAAGTCAGGTTAGCCGCTTCCGGATGACCGTAGATCCCAAAAACACCACATTCATCTTCAAACTTATCAAACATAGCTTTGTTCTCTCCCTGCGGGTTCTACAGCAGATTTTCGCGAATGAAGGTAACTGAATTCTGATACAACCACAAGCCCATCCCCTCTTCCGGCAGCTCCTCACGAGTCCAGCGCGGATGGTGGGTACGATGCACATAGGCCTCGGGGTGAGGCATCAGGCCAAACAAGCGCCCACTCGGATCACAGACACCGGCAATAGCGGCTGTCGAGCCATTGGGATTCTGCGGATACTCCATGGTCGGAGCCTGATAATCGGCATCGCAGTATTTCAGTACCGACAGGTGTTGCGCTTCGATCTGCTCCAGCACTTCGTCCGACTCGGTGACAAATTTCCCTTCACCATGACGCACCGGCAGATAGATCCCCTTGAGACCACGGGTAAACACGCAAGGCGAATCGGCATCGACCTTCAGGTAGGTCCAGCGATCCTCAAAACGACCGCCATCGTTAAAGGTCAGGGTTGAACTTTGGCGCTGATCGCCGTCAAGGGCGGGTAACAGCCCCATCTTGACCATCAGCTGAAAACCGTTACACACCCCCATCACCAATTTTCCGGAAGCGACAAATTCCAGAATCTGATCGGCCAAGGTCTGCTCGCTGCCGACAACCTGGGCATTGATCAATCGATTGGCACCGGCCTTGGCACTCCCCAAGTCATCGCCGTCGAGAAAACCACCGGCAAAATTGAGAAAGTGGTAATCATTCAGATTCACCTCACCGGCCAGCAGCCGGGAGATATGGACGATATCGGCGACCTCAGCCCCAGCCAGACGGCAGGCGTTGGCGACTTCGCGCTCACAGTTGGTTCCGTTTCCGGAAATGACCATTGCCCGAACCTGTTGTGCCCCCAATTGTGACATATTACAGCTCCCTCAGAGGCGCTTGCCAGGCCTCTTTCAATACAGAATTTTCCCGATCGATGATGATGTTACCAGCGATGTCTGTCACCTGTAGTACCGGTGCCTCGGTCACCTCACCGAGCAGGCTGACCTCTTGACCGGCGAACAACTTCTCGAACTCTTCAGCCTTGTCAGCCGCCACCGTTACCAGCAGGCGACTCTGTGATTCGGAATAGAGCATCTCCATATCACTGAGGCAACCCCGGCAACGCACTTGTCGCAAATCAATCTGCACCCCGAAACCACCGGCAAAGGCGGTTTCAGCTGCCGCCACTCCCAGTCCACCATCGGACAGATCATGACAGGAGGCGATCAATCCGGCCTGTTGTGCGCGATTGAGGGTTCGATAACGACGCAACGCCGTCGGCGCATCTACCGTCGGTACCGCGTTACCGGTAAAGCCGAGTTGGGTGTACAACTCCGAGGCACCGAGTTCCGCCTTGGTGTCGCCGAGCAGATAGACCTTATCGCCGGGACGCTTAACATCCATACTCACCGTCTGGCGGATATCTTCCACCTTGCCGATCACGGAGAACAACACCGTCGGCGGGATGGAAATCTTGGTGTCACCAATCTGGTAATCGTTTTTCATCGAATCCTTACCGGAGATCAGCGGTACGCCAAAGGCCAGGCAGTAGTCATACAGTGCCTTGTTGGCGCGCACCAGCTGAGCCGCTTTGTATTCACCATCGGGGGTGCGCTCGCTCTTGACCGGATCACACCAGCAGAAGTTGTCGAGACCGGCAACGTGATCGACATTGCCACCCACCGACACATAGTTACGCAGGGCCTCATCAATGGCACAGGCCATCATGTGATAGGTGTCAATATCGCTGTAGCGCGGGCAGATACCGTGAGCGGTGGAGATACCGGCAAAGGAATCGAACAGTGGCCGTACCACCGAACCATCGGCTGGACCGTCGTTATCCACACCCGTCAGCGGTTTCTGCACCGTGGCGGCCTGAACCTCATGGTCATAACGGCGTACCACACATTCCTTGGAGCAGACATTGAGACTGCCGAGCAGGGTCTCCAGCGCCTCATCAGCGGCAGGCAAATCGCTGGCTGTCGGCTCAGGATACTGTTTGATCTCCCACTTGGCCGGAATCTTCATCTGCGGTGTCCCCTCATGGAGGAACGCCATCGGCAGATAGGTGGCCGTCTTGCCATCGTACAGGCAGTGATAATAACCGGAATCGGTGAACGTACCAAGATCCGTCGCCTCAACGTCCATCTCGCGCGCCAGGCTGAGAAAGGCATCGAGATCCTTAGGCGGCACGGCAACAGTCATCCGCTCCTGAGCTTCGGAAATCAGAATCTCCCACGGCTGCAGACCGGCATACTTGAGAGGGATGCGGTCAAGGTGCATCTCGAAGCCACCGGTATCTTCGGCCATTTCGCCAACGGAGGATGACAAGCCACCGGCACCGTTGTCGGTGATGGCGGTATAGAGTCCACGGTCACGGGTAATCAACAAAAAGTCGAACATCTTCCGTTGGGTAATGGGGTCACCAATCTGCACTGCAGTAACGGGAGAATCCTCGTTGAGCTCTTCCGACGAGAAGGTAGCGCCGTGGATGCCGTCCTTACCAACGCGACCACCCACCATAATGATGTGGTCACCTACCTCGGCCTTCTTCTCATGACCGGGACGGCCATGCAGTTGGGCCGGCATCAAAGCGGCACTACCACAATATACCAGCGGCTTACCGGCAAAACGATCATCAAACACCAGCGAGCCATTAACGGTAGGGATACCACTCTTATTACCACCGTGCTCAACGCCTTCGACAACGCCCTCAAAGATGCGCCGGGGATGGAGCAGACGCGGCGGCAGCGGCTTATCGTAAAACGGTGAAGCAAAACAGAACACGTCGGTATTGAAGATCAAACACGCGCCACGTCCGGTGCCGAAGGGGTCGCGGTTAACGCCGACAATACCGGTCAACGCGCCACCGTAAGGATCGAGGGCACTAGGGGAGTTGTGGGTTTCCACCTTGTAGACCATGCTCCAGTCTTCAGTGAACTCGACGACACCGGCATTATCTTTGAACACCGACAGACAGATGTCTTTATCACCCTTGGCGGCGCGAATATCACGGGTCGCGCCGACGATGTAGGTCTTAAACAGGGAATCGATGGTCTCTTTGCCCCCCTGCTCATCTTCGTAGGCGATCTGGGCCGAAAAGATCTTGTGCTTGCAGTGCTCGCTCCAGGTCTGGGCCAGCGCCTCCAGCTCGGCATCGGTCAGCTTGCTGCCAAGACCAACGGCGACCCGCTGCTTCTGCACACCGGCATCGGCGATAAAACCCTTGATCTCCAGCATCTCTTCGAGATTCAACGCCAGCATGCCATCGCGACTGATCTGCATCAGTTGTTCGTCGGTGACGTCGAGGTCGATTTCACGAATCTGCGGCGTTGCGCTACTCACCACTTTAGGCGGCTGGGCGGGAAGGCCCTTGGTCTGATCAAATTCATCACGGCTGACAACGGTCCAGCGCTGGATCAAACCATTGGCGAGAAAGCCGGAAGCAACCTTCTCTGCCGTCTCTTTATCGAGATCACCGCTGAGCAGATATTGAACCGAGGTATAGACGCCATCGCCTTCAGCAAACGGACGACCCGTCAAATACTGAATCGCTTCGCGGGCGGTACGGCCAACATTGTCGGTGACACCGGGACGAAAACCGACTTCGACCAACAGATCAAAATCTTTGGCCAGGGGTTGATTGATCGTATAATCCTGAATGACCGGGTCACTGAATGGGCCCTGAGCTGCGGCCTGCAACTCGTCGTCGCTGAGTTGCGCATCGACGGTATAGACATCAATGGTACGTACCGCATCGAGCTTTATACCGAGATGCTCCAGAATTTCACGCCGTACCCGTTCGCCACGGGCATCACGAACACCATCTTTCAAGCCTACTACAATTCTGCTGGCCATAGTTTCTCCTTGGCAGGAAAAGGATTTGAACCTTGGCTCACTAAAAGGGAGCCGTTATATAAACAACTAGTATTTTGTCAAATATAAAAATTGGGGTCAGGTAGGACGGGCACTGTCCGCCATCAAGCAACATGCACTGCTGTCCATGATGAAATATCATCAATCAAATACGTGTGGGCCGCAAAAGATCAGGCACGCCCCGCAGTTCGGCCAGATACGCAATCCGCACACAGAACCCGTTACACGCCACCGTTAGTTGCTTTTGTTTCGGTTTTAAAGGCCATTTCTTTGCTTACTTTCTTTGGGGCCTATTCAAAGAAAGTACGTCG
>JAGGYC010000038.1 GCA_021162745.1 Desulfuromonas sp.
TATTACCCCTCCCCCACCAGTTCGCCGCTTATTCTGGATAATCTGGAGAAACAGGTTTTACCCGCCTCCGAACGCAGCGATCTGTTTCCGGTGTTCAGTTTCAATACCAAGCAATTGTGGTTGCAAGAGAAACGTGATCCGGCCGGAGACTCATCATCACGCCTGTCCCATTGGCGCGATGTGTTGAGACGGATGCGAGAAGAGGGGTTACATGAATAATGCAATACACTCTGCAACTCTGGAGCGAAAGGTTTTGATATGTCATTAACCAAACAGCTATGGCTAGCCATTGTTCTGGTGCTGATTGTTGCCTTAGGGGGAACATTTGTCATCAGCACCCTGAGCGCCCGTAACTATCTGCAACAACAGCTGTATTTGAAAAATCAGGACAATGTCAGCTCATTGGCGCTGTCGATTTCACAGTTGGATAAAGACCTTGCCACCCTGGAACTACTGATCAGTGCCCAGTTCGATAGCGGTCACTACCAGTACATCCGCATCAAAGACCCGGCGGGAAAGGTCATGGTTGAACGGAAGAACCCCCCTCTTCCCCTTGAGGTCCCACAATGGTTTCAAAAGATGATTCCATTCGATATTGAGGCCGGGATCGCTCCAATCCAAAACGGTTGGAATGTGTATGGCACGTTAGAGTTACAGAGCCACAGCCGCTTTGCCTATCAATCGCTGTGGCAACAAACCAGGCAACTATTGGGATGGTTCATGACGGGACTGTTGCTGTGCGGCGCTCTGGGCAGCCTTATCCTTAAAGTGATCACCAAACCGTTACATGAGGTGATCAATCAGGCTGAAGCTATCGGCAACAATCAATTCATCCGCATTGTCGAACCCAAAACCCGCGAATTCCGCGCCGTCGTCAGCGCCATGAACCGGCTGTCCGGGCGCATCCAACAAACCCTGGCTGAAGAGGCCGGACGCCTGGAACAACTGCGCCTAGAGGTTCATTACGACCATACGACCGGCCTGCTGAACCGGAAACAATTTATCAATCAGCTCAAAGCCGCACTAGCCAGTGATGATGCCAACGCTTCCGGCACCCTGCTGATCGCCCGCTTCAGTGAACTGGATATGCTGAACCAGGCATTGGGCCGTCCGATAGTGGATGACATACTGCATCAGATGGGACAACTCTTGCTGGGCATCGGACAGAACCAGCCCGGCTGGGTGGCCGGTCGTCTCAACGGCTCCGACCTTTCACTGCTGGCCTGCGGCACAACTGATGCCGATGAAGCCAATACAATAGCCCAACAGATTGCGAAATCGTTGCAGACGATTCTGGACAAGATCGACCATGACGGTGAACGGCTGCTGCCCATCGGAGCAACACTCTTCGAACCGGGAGAGGAGCTGTCGGCCATTCTGGCCCGCACCGACAACGCTCTGGTCGCAGCGGCACAGAAAGGGGCAACGGCAGTTCATATTACCCGCCGCGAAGGCTACACCATTTCACTGACCGACCGCACAGCTTGGCGATCCGCCCTGACGACAGCACTTGAGCAAAATCAGATAAGCGTGGGACAATATCCAGTGGTCAATATGAACGGCGACCTTCTCCACATGGAAGCTCCGGCGCGGGTATTGATTGATGGTGATTGGCGTCATGCCGGACTGGTCATCCCGTCCGTAGCGCAAAACGGCCTTTTACCGCTATTTGATCAATGTGTCGTACAAACCGCACTGGACAAAATCCAGCAAACAGGTCTGCCTCAGGGGGTAAACCTGTCTCACCAGGCCATCAGCGATCCAGAGTTCTGCCGGACTCTTCAGCAGTGGCTCAAGGAGAAGCCTGTTATTGCGACTAAACTATGGCTGGAAATTCCTGAATATGGCGCTTATCGTCAACTGGAAGAATTTAAACGCTTCTGTCGCCAGCTCAAACCCCTCAAATGCAAAATCGGCTTGGAGCACGTCGGCAGTCAATTTGTTCGAATCAGCGAACTGCACGATTTAGGTTTGGACTACATCAAGGTGGACGCAGCCCTGATCCGTGACATTGATCAAAATGCGGCAAATCAGGCCATTTTGCGCAACCTCTGTACCATTGCCCACACCATCGGCCTGACGGTGATTGCCGAAGGGGTGGAAAATAAACGTGAGATGGCAGCCTTACCCGAGTTTGGTCTGGATGGCATGACAGGGCCGGCCATCACCAAACACCACACCGCACATCCCGATCAAGCCTGATTAAACAACAACGCCACAGCAAGGATTGCCGTGGCGTTGTTGTTTATTTTATGCAAGTGAAAGCGTCTATAACAGCTTAGAAAAGCTCTTCTGATTCATCCACAAACAGTTTAAGGCTGTTGCGTTGTTCACGCAGAGAACGACGACCAAATAATTTGCGCTGAGCATCTTCAGGAAAGTCGGTAAAACGCAACACCCCTCGTTCAACCAACACATCAATCAGATCATCCAACACCCGCACCATCGGCAAGTCTGAATCGGTCAGGGCATCTTTTTGTCCAGACAGCTTTTCAGTAAACTGCTGTAACTCAGCACTATCGGACGCCACCTCATCGGTCCAGTCACCGCCGGGTTCTACCCCGGCGGCAACAATATTCCCCGCGTCATCTCGTTTTACATAGACCATCTAAATGCTCCGCGCTTAGTCGGTGATTAACTTACCATTGGCTACCATGTCGGCAATAATCTGTTGATCGGTTGAGCCTCCAAGATCACCAAGGTCAACATTTTCGAGAACAATGGTCTGATCTTCACTGGTAGCTATATCTCCCGTAGTGCTGACATGAACGACTGTATCCAGCCCATCTTGCTCGAAATGGAGATAGTTATCCATGTTATCCAGATTAGTGGCGTCCTCTCCCTGCAGCAGGTCACGCAGATCAAGGCTGTCACCACCATCAATCACAGCGGCAACATCAAAATCACTGACAGTATCCACCGCCGGGTCACCAGTAGTGCCTTCATCATTCAGCTCCCAACGGAACACATCGGCACCAAGACCTCCGGCCAGAACATCATCGCCCTGACCACCGATAATGGCATCATTGCCAGAACCACCGTCTAAGGTGTCGTCCCCGGCACCGCCATCCAAGGTGTCATTACCCGAACCACCATACAGTTCGTCATTCCCTTCGCCGCCGTCCAGGTCATCATTGCCCATATTGCCGCCCAGGGTATCGTCTCCAGCAAGCCCCGACAAGGTATCATTGCCAGCATCGCCAAGCAGGACGTTATCTCCATCATTCCCCGTTAGGGTGTTATCTCCGAGGTCTCCAGCTTGGGTATACCCAGCTGGATACATGGAAACATCTATGGAACCTGTGATCGAATCGCCATCACCGTCAAAACCGATAATATCATAGGACAAACCAATCGGATCACCGAAACTGTCTTCTCCGTAGGAAAAAGAACCCAGCTTAAATTCATCAGAGCCCTCGGCGGCATCGACCTGAAGCGCAGTAAACGGTGTGTCAGAATAAACCTCATAGGTGTAGCCAGCCAGCAATCCCTCGATGGTAATCGACCCGTCAAGGTTTGCAACCGGGGTGAAGCTTGCCGTGACCTCCAGACCGGTCTTATCATAAATCTTGATGTTGTCGGTATCCAGTGCAATGATATCCGAGTTGTCAACATCATCGTAGAAAAGGATGTTGTCGCTATCCGTATCAATGGCTGTGATAGTGATATTAGCAGCAGTGCCGACCGAATCAACAACCTGTCGCCATGCTTGTGTCTCGTTGTAGGCTGTGGGCACAGTTTCATCAAATATATACTCCCATTCGTTGCCGACCTTCTCAGCAGTGAGGTCGTTTACAAAGGTATACAGAATCCCTTCACCCACACCTTCACCCTCAACCACGTCAAAACTAAAACTGTTACCTTGCGAGATACCGACCTGGGTGCTGTTTGTATTGACCGTATCACCGGCTGTGGTTGACATCATGACATCTTCCGTCGTTCCACCGACATCAATCAGCGCTTTCCAAGCTACGTTACCACCACCGACACCTGACAGGTCAGTTGCCGAGGTTGCCGTGCCGTTCAAGATTACTCCGCTGGAGTGAACCTCATAGGTGCCTGCGACCGGGTCAATGTCAATGTAGAAACCCACATCACCATCAGCTGTTTTTGCCTCAATGACGGTAAGGTCAGTGCCATCACTGCCATAATTAAGGATAAGCTGCTCACCTTCGAAGGTGAGCAAGTTGCCAGCCGCATCTCTTGCTGCTGCCCCTACCCAAGCACCAGGAACAAATTCAACGGTTTCAACGCCATCAGCCCCAGCGGAAAAGTTAAGCGCTTCTACAATAACTGGACTGGTGGCCAAGTCTACGATATGCATGTCGTCCGGGCTGAGGCTATTAGGCACATCATCAGTAATAGTAACCGAGCCATCAACGAATTGCAGTTGTTCAAACTCGACACCTCCACTTTCGACATTAGCAGTGAGGGATGCAGTTATGGAAGCGTCCGTGGGACTACCAGGCATGCCGTGCTCTGTAGCTGGGACATCAAACGTACTAGAGGTTGCCGTAGTTTCACCTACACCAAAAGTGATCGTTGCACCATTAGATAGATTCAACACCAGAGGTGCATCCGTAGGAGCGCTGCTGATATCAGCACTGATCGTAACACCATCAGAACCCTCAAGAGCAGTAACACTGTGTAGCGTAATCGTCACCGGAGTTGTTGTGTCGGTTACGTAGGCTGTGGCACTGGCAGTACCAATGTCGATCTGCTCGAAGTTGCCGCCGCTGGCACTGGTAATCTCCGCAGTCAGGTCGCTGTCGTCCAGATAGACGTCCTCAACTTGACCGGAGGCAATTGTCAGTGTGCCCGTGGTCTCACCGTCGTCGATGGTGATCGTTCCCTGGTCAGTAACAACGCTTGTTTCTCCTTGCGATGCTGCCGACAAGGTGGCTGTAAAGACATAGCTGGTATCACCGGCATCCTCAGCTACTGCCGAGGCACTCAGATTTACCGTCACCGGAGTTGTTGTGTCGGTTACGTAGGCTGTGGCTGTCGCTCCACCGAAATCCACTGCTTCAAAATTACCGCCTGTTACAGCGGAAATCGTAGCGCTTACGCTGGTGGCATCAACATAGACATCGGGATCTGTCATATCTACTGTCTGAGTCCCCGTTGTCTGACCGGCAGCAATCACAATGTCGCCATGCTCGGTCATAACCGTTACGTCTGTCTCACCGGGATTGGACAGTTCGGCGGTAAAGGTGACAACACCCGCGTCCTCATTTACGTCACTGGTACTCAACGTTACCATGGTGGTGTCAATAGTGTCGGTGATGGCTGTTGCTGCCGGGGTAGCATCGACAACGAGGTTCTCGAAGTTGCCGCCACTGGCATCGGTGATATGAGCACTGATACTGGAAGGATCAACATAAACGTCTTCGTCGGCAGCGATGCTGACGACAACGCTTCCGACTGTCTGACCGTCTGCGATTGTGATCGTCTCGCCACTTGACAAACTAACAGTGACATCACCATCGGCTGTATGATCCAAAGTAGCGGTATAGGTAACAGTGTCACCGGCTTCCGTTATAGAATCCGTGGCATCCAAAGACACCGTTGCTGAAATTTCAGGTTCAGGTTCTGGCTGTGGTTCTGGCTGTGGTTCTGGCTGTGGTTCTGGCTGTGGTTCTGGCTCCAACAAATCTTCAGTCTGATAATCTTCCTCTACAGACAAAACTTCCGGAGCTGGCGGAGAGACGAATACCGTCGGGTCGGTTGTTTCAACAACCCTGCTTAAACGAACAAAACTGTTGCCGTCATTCGCAGCAGCGCCTGCACCAGCGGCAGGTGCTTCGGTGGCAAGCAACGCATCCAGATCGCCGCCACTTTCCAACGTCTGGACGATCTGCTCGAAATTATCCAGCTGTACAGCACTTTCTTCGCTGTCAGCTGCCATGGTTTCCGACATTTCAGCCGTCATCTGAACGGTTTGATTAGCGTGTAGAGCAAAAGGAGAACCGCCGCCAAGGTCGAGTTCTACATGACCTTCGGCAGAGGTGATGACCACCTGCCCTTCTTGCAACACATCACCCACCTTGAGTTCAACCAACTTACCATCTTCCTGGCGAACATAAGCTTTTCCAATGATGGACGTAATAACAGCAACAGGATGCGCAACAGCCATGATAAATCTCCTTAATCAGCAACAGAGAACAGATAATCAATTAAAATCGATTTCTAGATTTGGTCACACTAGCAAACATCGTCCAGGAAAAATATTGTACGAAGGTACTAATTTGGAGGTTTTTTTAAACGGATGCAGAGATGAAGGGAACTACAGGAGTATATAGCAAAGTCAAAAACATCTTAGCCGCTGATAAAATCTGATCAGATCTGATGTTAAAATCAAAAGCAACGTCAAGGACATAAAGTTAGCCAAGGACGCACACGGACAACGACGGACAGGGGCTTTTGAGACAAAAACAAACGCGAATACTTTTTTGGTTTTGCCCCATTGAAAATATTTAGATTTGTCCGAACTTGTCTGCTTCTGCCCGTGGCTGATATCGTTTTTGACCTATCAGTTTTGATCCGATTGTATCAGCGGCAAAAAGAAGATTAAGAGCATGAGGAAGAACTTTTTGGGTCAAAATCAAAGACAAAGATTTTCTCAGATTTACCTCGGTGTCCTCTGTGGTGAAAAAGCCTTTGACCTATCAGTTTTGATCCGATTGCATCAGCGGCAAAAAGATTAAAACTGTTCGGGAGAGATGAGTAATGCCAGTTGCAACCGATCACGGATGCCGAGTTTTTCGAAAATGGAGCCCATGTGCGCCTTGACCGTGCGCTCGGTGATCTCCAAGATCTGAGCAATTTCCTTGTTGGACGCCCCCGAAGCCACCTGACGGGCAACGTCCTGCTCACGTGCCGAGAGCTGATCCAACAGCGAAGGCTGTGTTTGCTGTTGCACTGGTGCCGGCATCCGCCCGAGAACTCCGGCTAAACGCTGCTTGAACTCTGCACCAAGCCACAATCCGCCATTACCCACCACCAACGCCACCTGCTGTAACAGCTGTGGCGTCGCCAGGGCATGACAATAGCCCATGGCTCCCTGTTGAAAAACCGCCATGGCATCACTGCTGTTGGGCAGACAGGTGATGACAATCACTTTTAACTGCGGCCATTGCTGGTTTAAATGAGCCAACTCTTTTTCCCGCTGGGGTTTCGACAAACCATCAACGTGTAACCACAGGGTCGTGATGTCAACCCCATCGTCGAGCTGTTGGACCGTGGAAATAATCTGCCCATCGGGAAAAGCCTGCTGCCAACGTTGCAGCTGATCCGGTCGCGTTGAAACACACAGTTCTCTCATGGCTATCGCTCCCCGAATGAGTTGGACTTAGCGCGTAAAATAGGCTTGAGTAAATAACTCAACACGGTTTTTTTACCGGTGAGGATATCCACCTGTGCCACCATGCCGGGAATAATGGGGAGGTTCTCACCCAATTCCGACTTTAGGGTCCGCACTCGTATAATGTAATAAGCATTGCCACGCTCATCAACCACCGTATCAACACCAATGGTTTCCACCACCGCCTCCAGGCTGCCGTAAATAGAAAAATCATAGGCTGTGAAACGGACCTGGGCTATCAGGTCTGGTCGCAAAAAAGCGATATCCTTGGGATTGATCTTTACCTCAAGCACCAAGGTGTCATCCAGCGGTACCACTTCCACCACCTCTTTGCCCTGCTGCACCACACCACCAACGGTGTTGACAAACAACCGTTTGACCGTTCCCCGTACCGGCGAACAAACATCGGCATGCTTTACCCGGTCGGCCAGAGCCGTCTTTTCCTCGACCAGACTGCCGAGTCTCGTTGTAGTTTCAGATAATTCACGGCGAATTCTATTAAAAAACGTCAGTTCCACTTCCTGAACTTTACGCCGCCCTTCAGCCTGGGCAGACAGAATACGCTCCAACTGGGCCTTGACTTGCTCGTGCTGGCCGCGTAACTGAATCACCTCGCGTTCAAGACGCAACATCTCCACTTCGGAAACCGCCCCTTTAGCCACCAGCGGACGGGTGACGTCCAATTCACGCTTCAACAGTTTATAACGGCTGTTCAGTTGCTCACGATTGGCCACGGCCTCGTTGTATTCTTCGCTACGCTGCTGAAGTTGCTGGCGGGCAATCTCCAACTGTGTCTCGATCTCGTGACGGGTTGTCTCATACAACCGACGTTCCTGCTCAAGGATCTCAGACCCCAACTGAACCACTTGCTCCGGTGCCTTAAAAGCACGTTTTTCCGCCAACGCCTGTAGACGCTCGGCCTTGGCCAACAGGGACAAGTACTGGGATTGATTCTCACGGAAGGAGGAGACAAAACGGGTAGCATCAATCTTCAGTAACAGCTGGCCGGCGCTAACCACCTGACCTTCGCGCACTTGGATCGCCGAAACAACCCCGCCATCCACCGCTTGGATAATCTGAACCTGGCGTGATGGAATCACCCGCCCTTCGCCACGCGTCACCTCATCGATGTCGGCAAACGCCGCCCACACAATCAAAGCGACAACGATAATGCCCCCCCAGTAGAGCATGGCGCGCGCCCGCAGAGGTTGCTGGTCGAGATGGGCCCAGTCCGCTTCCAACTCCCAGTTATGATTATCACGCGAGCGGATAGGTAATAGAACGGTTAGTATCCAATCGAGAACTTTGGAAATCATGAAGCCCTCCCGATCCGGCCCTGACGCAAGGCCTCCATCACCTGTTTTTTACTGCCGTCGGCAACGATTTTACCGCCGTCGAGAACAATAATCCGATCCACCATCTCCAACAAGGTGGTGCGATGGGTCACCAGCACCGTGGTTTTCCCCTGGCTGAACTGGGCAAACTCACGCTTGACCTGATCTTCACTGGTATGATCCATGGAACCGGTCGGCTCATCGAGCAATAAAATAGGAGGATCCTTGATCACAGCCCGGGCAATGGCCACCCCCTGGCGCTGACCACCGGACAGCGATTCACCTCGCTCGCCGACAACCATATCGAAGCCCTGCGGATGGCTGTTGACATAATCGAGGAGCGCACCGGCGCGAGCGGCCCGAATAACCTCGGCATCTTCAACATGATTCATACCGATGCTCAGATTATCGCGTAAGGTGCCATAAAACAGCATCGCGTCCTGGGAGACATAACCGCTGGAACGACGGACTTCGGCAGGATCGAGCTGGCGCAGATCAATGCCGTCAATATAGATACTGCCCTGGGTCGGCTGATAGAGGCCAAGCATCAGCTTGAGTAGAGTGGTTTTCCCAGACCCCACCCGACCGAGCACGGCAACCCGCTCACCGGCCTTGATCTTGAATGAAATATCCTTGAGGACATTAAACTCCTGTCCCGGATAGCTGAAGCTGAGATCCTTGAATTCGATATCGCCCTGAAACGTCTGGCGGGTCAAAAAATTTGATTCTTCGCTGCGTTCGGTGGGTTGGCCGAGGATGGTATTGAGGGAAGAAAAAGCCGTTGTCGCATGATGATACTGGGTCAACAGACCGGCAACCTGACCGATGGGGGCCATCGCCCGCGAAGAAAGCATGGAACAGGCAATCAACCCGCCCATGGTGAGCTGATTGTCAATAATCAGATAAACACCCACCACAATCAACGCCACATTCACAGACTGTGTTACCCACAGGGCGAGATTCATGGTTGAGGTGGACAACAGCCGCAGCCGCATCGATACCTGACTTAAAAACCCGACACTCGACTCCCACTTGCTCTGCATCTTGGCTTCAGCACCCAGTGCCTTGACCGTTTCCAGGCCGACCAGACTTTCGATCAGCGTCGCATTGCGCTGTGCTGAAGCACGATAGGTAATTTCCGACAGCTCACGCATCTTGCTCTGCACCAGCAGCGACGCGATCACCACCACCAGCATCCCGGCGATAATGGGCAAGGTTAGCTGCCAGGCAATCATACCGATCACCACCAGAAAAATCAGCGCAAAAGGGAGATCAATAAAAGCCGTCACCGTGGTTGAGGTGATAAAATCACGCACGGTTTCGAAAGAGCGCAAATTGGACGCAAAAGAACCCGCCGACAACGGACGGTGCTCAAGACGGGTGCCAAGCACCCGTTCCATGATGTAGGCCGATAGTTTGACATCGACCCGCTTGCTGGCGAGATCGAGAAAATAACTGCGCATGGTGCGCAACACCAGATCACCCACCAGAACGATGACCACCCCGATTGCCAACATCCACAGCGTATGCACCGCCTGATTGGGAACCACCCGGTCATAGACATTACGGATAAACAGCGGCATCACCAGAGCAAACAGGCTGAGGAAAAAAGCTGCAAACAGCACATCGCGATACAAACCGAAATTCTCGCCCAACACACTCCAGAACCAGTGACGGCGACGCACACTGCCGACTTCGGGAGCTCGTTCATCAAACTTGAATTTTGGCTGTAGATAGATCACCCGACCACTATAGCGTTGCTCAAGGTCGGCGATCGATACCTTCACCTGCGCTTCACCATGCTCGGGATAGATCACCGTTGCCGTTGACTGTTGCTTATCCATGGCGACGAGGACACAGGATTGATGATCATTCAACAGCAACAGCGCCGGGAAAAGATGCTCATTCAAGCGTGCCAGAGGTTGGCGAACAATGCGGCTGACCAGACCACCCCGTTTGGCAGCCCGCTCCAACAACCCCGGCGACAACCTGCCGTCTTCGATCGGCAATCCGGCAATAGCCGCCTCGCGACTCAGCACCCCATTGCGCAGACCAACAACAATCAACAGACATTCCAATAATGGATCGAACCCATCCATGGTGTCTGGGTGATCTACCGGCGGAGTACTGCCTACAGTGGCTTGCTCAACGGATGAGGGGGCAACATCGGACATGGAGAGATCCTAAACATAAAAGTGAGCAAACATCATTAAGGATGCCAACAACTTGGCACTTTTAACAGTAATACGTTTAATCTTTTTTGCATAGAATAATTAGAGCAAGTGTCCTGAAGTAGCCAGCAGTGGATATAAACGCAGAAAAGGCCTGATCAACAACGGATCAGGCCCTTCGATACTGTTACCGACATCCCGCATTAGCATTAACAAAGCACTAGTCCGTCGTCAGATCAAGCTGAGCCGACCCTACCGTCGGCTCTTTCTGCTTCTGCACCAGATAGAAGACAACAATCGCCGCACTGCTGAATAAGGAAAAATAGCTGCCGGCCAGCATCAGCGCGTTGCCCCAGTTGGACAGATCCCCCACCCAGCCCATGACCGGGAACAGCACAGCAAACATCACATAGACCAGAAACATCCGCACCGACAACACCGTAGCACGGATGTCCGAACTGGTGTGGTCGTTGATGTAGTTCTTCAAGATCGGGGTGGCCAGTCCCCGGCAGCAGTAGAACAGAAACAACAGGGCAATGGCCGGGTACGGGGAAGCGTAGCCGAGCCCGAAAAAGCTCAAGGAAACCACCAGCCCGATGCCGGTCATAAAGGTCAAGCGGTCGACTTTACGTTCCACTTTGTAAGCATAGCTGGAAAACACAGCAGCGCACAGGTTCAGGGCGCTCCAGAAGATTCCCAACTCCAGCGCCGACGAGTGCACGGTTTCGTTGTACCAGTAAGGGATGGCTTTGGCCATGGTGTAGGTTCCGGCACCGATCAGCGACGAATAGACCACCAGCAACAACAACTTACGGTCAAGCAACAACGACTTTTTCAAAGCCGGCAGCAGGGTTCCCGAACGGCCCCTGACGACAGAACCATCTTGAGGCTCAATCAGAGTCAATGCAGCTGGTACAGCAATCAGCGCCACCAGTGCCTGCCCCATAAAAGGGTAACGCAAGCTTGCTGCCGCCAGCAGACCACCCAACGGGGCACCAACGGTTTCCATGAAACTGCCGAGGGCAATCAACCGCCCCTCGTACCTAGAGTATTCCCCCTGCTTTTTCATCGCCACCAAAGTCTCGTAAAGCAAAGCCGAGTCCGAGCCGGAAATCAAGCTCTGCCCCACCCCGAGTGAAACCATCGCCAGCAAAAAGCCGGAAAATGAAAACGACAGTGAGTACACGACATAGCCGAAAGCACCAAGCACTGAGCCAAGGACCAGGGTCTTTTTGCGCCCGATCACATCGGCCAGATAACCGGAGGGGATCTCCAAAACTATAATCGACAGGGCGTGGATCGCCGCCAACAGACTGTAGCTGCTTTTGTCGATGCCGTTTTCACCCATGAACAGGGGCAGATAAGGGGTTGTCAACATCAGCCAGCGGGCGGATTTTATCAAATAGATCTTGGCAATATTGTGTTCGATTTTATTCATTCTGAACGATGGCTCAAGGCTGGATAGCAAAGGGACAGGCTTGGCGATAAAACTTGGAACTGATTTTATATGTGAATTCGTGCTGGCGATCAAGAGATTTTACACGGGTGTGCAATCACCCCACCATTGAGGTGCATGCTGCATGAGGAAATATGCTGCTCAGAACACAGGTCGGTTAGATTTATTCAGAGAAAACAGCTATTAAGAACAACATAAGTCAACAGCCGTCGCGGTAGGAATGCCGGTTACCCCCCCGCACAGATCCCAAGCATGCGGAATTACCGCACTGGGCTCCTGCCTCAGGTAAAACGCAGAGGCGTTGATTTGGATATGGGTGTCGCACTTTGGCTGTGGGGATCCATTTCATCATCTGTCGTTGCATTCGCTCCCAGGTCAGGTTTCTACCCTTCTGGCTCCGTCTACGCAAGGCACGCAGCCATGCATGACCGATTTGTGTTCGGAAGGTCTCCAGTGCTTTTTGGTTTCCGGGGACTCCATAGTAATTGAAGTGCCCTACTACTACGCTACGCAGCCACCTTCCTTGTTCCGACACTGGATTGGATAAAGCAACTCTCTTTCTGTAAATTGCGAGCAGCCGTCATTCAGCCTCCATGTTGAGATAGACCTTTCCGGTTTCCCAATCTTCACTAATCTCGGACAACACTGCGCTGACCAAGCGTAGCAAAGATTCTTCATTTGGGAACAAGGTCGCAACTCTGGTTCGCCTTTTGATTTCTTTGTTCAAGCGTTCGATGCTATTGGACGTCCTCATCCGTTTTTGATGTGCTACCGGCAACAGAAAAACCGTGAGTCCTTCTGGAATGTTTCCCTCTGCCCACTTTGCCAGGCGCGGTGCGGTGCGGTTTTTTCATATTTCTGCACAAAATCTTTCAACTTCTGGTCAGCCTCTGCACGATCAGTGGCAGTGAAGATTTGGCGCAGTGCCGCAGCAACCGATCCCTTCATTGAAACTTTTGGGATATAAGCTTGGGCATTGCGCTGAAGATGGCATTGGCAGCGCTGCCAAGGGACGCTTGGCATGGTCGCTTGCATGGCCTTCTTCAGCCCTTCGTGAGCGTCGCTGACGATCATTCGTACGCCACGCATTCCACGATCCAGCAAGGAGGAGATAAACGTTCTCCAGTGAACCTCGGCCTCTGATAACGCGACGCTTGTGCCGAGAACTGTGCGCTTACCGTTTTCATCAACCCCTATGGCGACAAGTACGGCACAATCGATGACACTACCGCCATGACGGACCTTCTCGTAGCGAGCGTCCAAGATAAGATAACAGATGGTTCCAAGCTTCCGATTGCGCCAAGCTGCGACTTCTTCATCTAGCAATGTTGTGGCGCGACTGACGGCCATGCTAGAAACTTCCAGGCCACACAACTCTTCAGTAATTTTGGCTACTTTTCGGGTCGATACCCCATGGATGTACATCTCTGCTAATGCCAATTTTAAGGCACGTTCACTGCGGATTCCTCTCTCCAGAGATTTTGGATAGAATCCTTCTGAATCTTTTTTCAAACCTCTTACTTGCGGTATTCTTAAGGGTATTTTCCCCACTCTGGTCGTTATCTCTTTACCTTTGAATCCATTGGCTTGGCCGATTCGGTTCTCGCTGCGCTCATACCGCCCGGCTCCTAAAAACTGAGCCCGTTCCATTTCCATGGCGGCGTTGTACAGAATGCCAAAAGCTTCACCCATACTTTCCATGCCATTCGAAATCAGGGTTTCCATCACCCGCGCAATTGTTGTATCGTCTTCGTGGTGGGTCATTACTTTTCTCCTTCCAGTTAGTGGATTGGTCTTCACCAACAAGGAAAACTGAAATGGCCCACTTTTTCAACACCTTATTTCCTGCGTCGTAGGGTGTTGAAATGAATTTACAGAAAAGAAGCTACACTACCTGAGAACCTATAGTCAGCAGACACTTTCAGAGATAGGAAATGCTTTTGGGGTCAGCAACTACAGCACGGTGAGTACAACCATCGAACGGGTGAAAAAAACATTGGAGAGAGATCTGAAAGTTTGTAAAATGCTGAAGAGAATTGCCTTGAAACTAAAGGTCAGCCAATAGCCGACTTGACCCCTTTTTGTATTGACCCCTTTTTGTATTCTCTATAAGCCCTGTGAATTGCCCGGTTTCCTGTTGGGGAAATTCTATGCTGACTTTACAGATGCGGATAACTATGCGTCTGCGCTAAAGCGCTTGGTCGAAAGCATGGGGCTTGTATTTAATAAATCTGTGCTGAATGCAGAGCGTAACGGGGCTACGCTTGGTGTGGCGCTTGATCGAGCTTTCATCTTTAACTTGCAGATGCTGTCAAAGCCTTTCCATCGCCCGTTTCAATACATCGGGATGAGTGTCAAAGGAGTATTTTCTATTGTCGGCGGCGAGTTAAACAGTGCTGGAAACATCATTGTCGAAAACGACGAGTGTAAAATGTTCTTGGAGGCAGAAGGCAACTTTATTACTTTTGTCGAAGTCGACCTAAAACGAACTGAGCCATTCAATCAGAATCAGGAATTTGATCCAGAGCCTATACTCGGAGCACTAAGTATCAATCCAAGCGAGCTCGATTTGGTGAGGGCGCAGATCCATTGCCACACTTACTACGATCACAAAAAGAAGCTAAAGGTTACAGTCATGTGCGTATATGACGGCGGACCAATTTCTGCTGCATTTGGATCTAAGTACTATGGCATGTAAGTGTGCCTCTGTTGATCGCGCA
Source organism: Desulfuromonas sp. (assembly GCA_021162745.1). Taxonomy (GTDB): domain Bacteria; phylum Desulfobacterota; class Desulfuromonadia; order Desulfuromonadales; family Desulfuromonadaceae; genus Desulfuromonas. The sequence continues at coordinate 15,045 of JAGGYC010000038.1, forward strand.
CCTAACCATCAAATAAACCGGACGGAAAATACGTCTGCTATTTAATTCGAATAATTTGGTGGTTTGCGCAAGACAGTCTGCCGCCGGTTATCAAAAACGTTAGGTTTGAATAAGGTTATCAGAATTAAGACTATTTTATGAAAGATGTGAGGGTTAATTATCATGCGTGAATTAAAGAAGCATTTTGATCTGGGTTCATTAGTTATTATTGCCACAACATTTGTTCTGTTTGTGTCAGCAGTGTTCACTAAAGGTTTTACTCATGACCTCCTTTTAGAGGCAGCCGTATTCCTTGTTTCGGTCAAGTTGATCATAATGGCATATAAAAGTGTTGATGCAACAGAATCCTTGCATAAAAAACTCGACGAAATATACGAAAAGATCAATGAAATTGAAGTACCTCAGTCGCGAAGTGACAATGATAGTAATTAAATCGGTGTTTTTATAACCTGGTAACGCGCACAAGTACAATGCAAATAAACCTAACGAATAAGGATAGATAGCGCGAGGAACGAGCCGCGATCTTATCCTGTGGAAACAGGGTCAGGCATGCAGAGTTGCAAGATTGATGTGGCCAGCATCTAGTTTTGATAACCTAAATTTCCCCATGAGTATCAGGATTTCAACACCCCCGCCACGCCCTCAACGATGCGCACTCAGGCGGGTATTTTTATGTCTACTCCCAGAATTTACGCCAAACACCCCGAACA
>JAGGYC010000084.1 GCA_021162745.1 Desulfuromonas sp.
AAAGAGTTTTCCGATCTGGGCGATCTGATAGCCGTTGATGGGTCACTGATCACTGCCACCATGTCGATGCTCTGGGCCGACTATCGCAACGGTGCTAATAAAGCCAAAGTTCACTTGGGTTTCGATATCGGTCGTGGCGTTCCGCAGAAAGTCACCTTGACTGATGGTGCATATTCCGGTGTCATCCGATCACCAATTCCGCTGCAAAGTGGTCCACCCGTTCCGGGATAAACTGGACCACTGATTCCGATCTAAACTGGACCATTTTTTCCTGAAAAACGGAATCGGTGGACCAGTTTGAAACGGAATACAAAGCGATGCTGGATAACCTGGTGTACAACCTTGGAAATTCAATTTTTCAGGAGGTGCACCCTTGGCAAACACGAGGTTATCCATGCGCAAAATCAGAGAAACATTACGTCTTCACTTTGGCAGTGGGCTGGGGCAACGCCCGATTGCTCGCTGTCTGAACATCTCCCGTACTACGGTCGGCGATTACCTGCGTCGGGCCAACGCCGCCGAACTGGGTTGGCCGTTGCCTGAATCCCTGACGGACCAGCAACTTTACAGCCAACTGTTCCCACCAACGACTCCGGTATCAACAACCGGTCGTTCGCTCCCTGACTTCGTCTACCTTCACACTGAGCTGAAACGCAAAGGGGTAACCCTGATGCTGCTCTGGGAAGAATATCAGGCCGAGCACCCGCAGGGTTACCGTTACAGCCAATTCTGTGAACTGTACCGCCGCTGGGCACGGACGCTGAAGCTTTCCATGCGCCAGACCCACAAGGCCGGTGAAAAACTGTTTGTTGATTACGCCGGGCAAACGCTGCCGATTGTCAATCCACACACCGGCGAGATAACCGATTCTCAGATCTTCGTAGCGGTGCTGGGTGCCAGCAGCTATACCTTTGCCGAAGCCACCCTGAGTCAGAATCTGCCTGACTGGCTCGGTTCACACCGTCGCGCTTTTGAATTTTTCGGTGGTGTTCCAGAGATTGTCATCCCGGACAACCTCAAGAGTGCGGTGAGCAAAGCTTGCCGTTATGAACCGGACCTTAATCCCAGCTATCAGGATCTGGCCGAACATTACGGGACGGCGGTGATTCCGGCCCGCGTGCGCAAACCGAAGGATAAAGCCAAGGCCGAGGTCGGCGTGCAAATCGTGGAACGCTGGATTCTGGCGCGGTTGCGCAAGCAGACATTCTTCAGCCTGTCAGAAGCTAATGCCGCAATCAGCACACTGCTCATTGATATGAACAGCCGTCCCTTCAAGAAACTTCCCGGTTCACGTAAGGAAGCATTTGAATCTTTGGATCGTCCGGCTCTGAAATCGTTACCGGCGCAAGGCTACACCTTCTCACAGTGGAAGAAGGTGCGGGTCGGTATTGATTACCATGTAGAGATCGACGGTCACTACTACTCGGTTCCCTTTCAACTGCGTAGCAAGCAGCTTGACGCCCGTATCACGGCAGATAGCATCGAATGTTTTCAGCAACGTAAACGGGTCGCCTCCCATGTACGCTCCTTCCAGAAAGGTTGCCATTCTACCGTCAGTTCCCACATGCCGAAAGGTCAGCAGGAATATGCCGACTGGACTCCGCAACGCCTGATCCGCTGGGCGGCCCAAACGGGTCCGAAAACCGCCGCCATGACCGAGGCGATCCTGTCCTCACGGCAACATCCTCAGCAGGCCTTTCGCTCGGCAATGGGCCTGATCAGTCTGGCAAAAGTTTATACACCGAAGCGATTGGAAGCCGCCTGTGACCTGGCTTTTGACGGTCAGGCTACCAGCTATAAAAGCGTTAAATCAATCCTGAAAACCGGTCTTGACCAACAACCCCGACAACAGACCCTGCCGATCACCGAACCGATTGCCCATGACAACATTCGTGGCGGCAATTACTACCATTAGGAGAAAACGATGTTGACCCATCCCACACTGGAAAAGCTACATGATCTGCGCCTGTCCGGCATGCTCAAGGCACTTCACGACCAGCAACAAGTGCCGGACATCCACAGCCTCGGCTTCGAGGAACGTCTCGGGCTACTGATTGACCGGGAGGTAACGGAGCGGGAGAACCGCCGTCTTGATACCCGGCTCAAAAAAGCCAAGCTCAGGCACTGCTGTTGTGTCGAGGATCTTAACTTCAAAGCGTCCAGGGGACTGGACAAGACACTGATTCTTAGTCTGGCCGCTTGCACCTGGATTGCCCGTGGAATCAATGTTCTGATCTGCGGCCCGACAGGTGTCGGTAAAAGCTACCTGGCCTGCGCCCTGGCTCACAAAGCATGCCTGGAAGGTTACTCAGTTCTCTATCTGCGGCTACCGCGCCTGTTCGAGGAGTTGCGACTGGCCAAGGCCGATGGACGTTACGGTAAGTTGATGCTCAGCTATGCCAAAACCGACCTGCTGGTACTGGACGATTGGGGTTTAACTCCGATGACGGATCCGCAACGTCGGGATCTTCTGGAATTGCTGGAAGATCGTTACGGCAAAAAATCGACCATCGTCACCAGCCAACTACCGGTCACCTCCTGGCACGAGGCGATCGGAGATCCGACCCTGGCAGATGCTATTCTTGACCGGCTTGTGCATAACGCTCACAAAATCGAACTGAAAGGAGAATCGATGCGAAAACACGCCATAATGCTTGACCAAAACTGACAACCGATTTACAAAAAGACTCCAGCGTCGCTTCGCTCCGACGGGTGGTCCACTTTAACAGAGCGTAGCGAAAATCTCGGGGGCTTGCCCCCGTGCTGGATAGTGTAGACTGGGCTTGTCCCAGTCTGTATTATCCATCGCATGGAACTTCAAAGAAATACCCATCATGTTTATCGGTTAATGTATCATTTTGTTTGGATACCTAAGTATCGGCACAAAGTTTTTAGAGATCCATACCGTGAAGCAATGAAAACAATAATCCAAAAAATAGGTTTTGATTACGATATTGATATCGTCGAACTGGAGATACCAGAAGATCATATTCATATGGTAGTGAGAAGTGAACCCAAAATGTCACCAAGCCACATAATGCAGGTGATAAAAAGTATTACCGCCCGCGAGTTTTTCAAAATGTTCCCCGATATCAAAAGGCGATATTTCTGGGGAGGTAAACTGTGGACACAGAGCTACTTTGTAGAAACTATTGGAAATGCGACAGAAGATGCTATTCGAAAATATGTGCAAAATCAATTGGTAGCATTGGACGAAAAAGAAGCCCATGGGAGTCAGCTAGGGCTCTTCTGAAAACTCGGTCGCTTGCGGCCGCGATTTTTATAAATAAGATGGCACAAGGGGTGTTAATCATCCAGCAACAGATGTCCCGACTGCCAAATCTGACACCGGAATATGCAACAATGCTAACGCTATTTTTTTAACTGTCAACAATGCTCATATGACACAAATAGAAACAATATCGATCAATCAAGAATTAAATGGCTGGATATTTTACTTACAGGTAAAACGGTCAGTACCAGAAAGACAAAAGCCAGGAAAGTTACACAATCTTATTTACACCCTCGAAATGATCAGCGTGCTAAAATTTTGTTCCAGTTAATCAGCAGCGTCCCCTACTCCCCCTCCTATCTTTAATTTTACCGTCTGCTGCTATATCTTCTGCGGCATCTAGGCGGTGATCATTTAAAGAATAAACTAAGACCCCTTCTCCCAAAAAGGGAACGGTCTTACCTGTTGCCGATATGAACGTAT
>JAGGYC010000011.1 GCA_021162745.1 Desulfuromonas sp.
AGGAAATATTTATTAAGCGTAAAGAAAGAGAATTTGAAGTAGGTTATACACTCTTTGGGCCACATCTAGATGAATATGATTTCTATATTAGCGGTAATAATTGTAGATTTTATTCATCTCAAGGACAAATAAGATCTATTCTTCTTTCATATAAAATATGTCAGATTATTGATTATCATAATAAATACAATGAATATCCAATATTGCTACTTGATGATATTGCTAGTGAATTAGATCAATATAAAATAAATAGTTTATTTGATTACCTTCAAAATAATATAGGTCAAGTCTTTATAACTGATACAAATAAAAATAGTCTAAAGTATAAAAAAATACCAGACTCTTGTTTTTATTATGTTGAAAACGGTGATGTTTTTCCTGACAATCTTAAGGAACAGGTGAATAGGACAGATGGATAATAATTACAGTGCGGAAAATATCAAGGTTCTTGAAGGTTTAACTGCAGTAAGAAAAAGACCAGCGATGTATATTGGTTCTACTAGTAGTTCGGGTTTACATCATCTGGTTTATGAAATCGTTGATAATTCTATTGATGAAGCCCTGGCTGGATATTGCGATGATGTCAAAGTAACTATCAATGTTGATGGATCAGTTACAGTAGAAGATAATGGTAGGGGTATTCCGGTTGATTGGCATGCATCAGAAAATAAATCAGCCGCTGAAGTTGTTATGACCGTACTTCACGCTGGTGGTAAATTTGATAGTGACAGCTATAAGGTTTCTGGTGGACTTCATGGTGTCGGTGTTTCTGTTGTTAACGCCCTTTCAAGTCGTTTGGAACTTGAGATTAGACGTAATGGCCGTGTTTATGAACAGGTTTACGAAACAGGTATTCCTATAAGTGAGCTAAAAGATGTTTCAGACACAATAAATAAAGGAACTCGAATAACATTTTGGCCTGATAGTTCTATTTTTGAAACGGTTGATTATTCCTTTGAAATTTTATCAAAACGTTTGCGTGAACTCGCATTTCTCAATGCTGGTGTTCGAATTATTATTAACGATGAAAGGTCTGAAAAAAAACAGGAATTTTATTATGAAGGTGGTATCTCATCCTTTGTTGAGTATTTGAATAGAGCTAAATCCGCCATACATCCCAATATTATCTATTTTGAAGGCCAAAAAGAAGGCGTTCAAATAGAAATAGCTTTTCAATATAATGATGGTTATGATGAAAAAATATTCACTTTTGCTAATAATATCAATACTCACGAAGGTGGTACGCACCTTGTAGGTTTTAAAGCAGCGTTGACAAGAACAATGAATTCTTATGCTGCTGCCAATAATTTGATGAAAAATGTAAAAGCTTCTGTTTCCGGGGATGATCTTCGGGAGGGAATGGCTGCCGTTATTTCAGTTAAGGTTCCTGAGCCTCAATTTGAAGGTCAAACTAAAACAAAGTTGGGTAATTCAGAAATAAAGGGTTTTGTAGAAACTCTACTCAATGAAAAGCTGGCGGCATATCTGGAAGAAAACCCACAAATTTCCAAAAGAATACTCGAAAAGGGGATAGAGGCTGCTCGTGCACGAGAAGCGGCACGAAAAGCTCGTGACTTGACGCGTCGCAAAGGAGCCCTTGACGGATTATCGTTACCTGGAAAATTGGCCGATTGCCAAGAAAAGGATCCTGCTCTTAGTGAAATTTATATTGTGGAGGGCGATTCTGCCGGAGGCAGCGCAAAACAAGGTCGTGATCGTTCGAATCAGGCGATTTTGCCGTTAAAGGGTAAAATTCTTAACGTCGAAAAAGCGCGATTCGATAAAATGTTGACGTCGAATGAGATTCGCACCCTGATCACTGCTATGGGTGCGGGTATAGGTAAGGATGATTTTGATGTCGCCAAATTACGTTATCATCGCATTATTATCATGACTGATGCAGACGTTGATGGATCACATATTCGTACATTGCTGTTAACGTTCTTTTTTAGACAAATGCCAGAACTTATTGAACGAGGTTATCTATATATTGCTCAACCGCCGTTATATAAATTAAAGCGTGGAAAGAAAGAGATCTATTTGAAAGATGAAGAAGCGCTTCTTGACTATCTTTTAAATATTGGTGTTGAGAATAGCTCAATTGAGTTCAATGGTGGTGAAAAGGTCATTCGCGGTAAGCAAATTATACCGACTTTAAAAAATATTATTGAATACAATGAGTTGTTCGAAAAACTTGTTCATAAAGGGATAAAAAAGGAACTGCTCGATATCTTTGTCCAAGGTAAAATTCAAAATGGCTTTGGGGATTTGGTTGATTTGTTACCATTAGTTGAAAAACTTCAGCACGCTGCACCGCATGCTGATTTTATCCTTCATCAAAATCCGGCTCGTATCCTGTTTAGTATGGGTAATGTTCGAGCGCGTATTGATCAGAAGAGTCTAGATATCCTGTCAAGCCATGAATATAAATTGCTCTTGCAAGCTTATCGACAGGTTATAACTATCAGTAATGATGAAATGATTCGTATTAATCAAGAAGATAAAGAATCTGTGGAAGTGAAAAACCGTCAGGAACTTTTGAACTTTTTCCTTGATAAAGCAAAAAAAGGACAATATATCCAGCGCTATAAAGGTTTGGGTGAGATGAACCCTGATCAGTTGTGGGAAACAACCATGGATCCGGAAAAACGGGTATTGTTACAGGTTAAAATTGAAGATGCAGTTTCTGCTGACGGGATTTTTACGGTACTGATGGGTGATCAGGTTGAACCGCGCAGGGAATTTATTGAGACCAATGCACTCAATGTCTCAAATCTCGATATTTGATCAATAATAAATTGACCTATAAAATCAGTTATTTTGGAGGTTACCAGGTAGATGCTTTCACAACAGAATAAAGTTAGCGTCAATATAGAAAGTGAAATGCGCAAGTCCTATATGGACTATGCGATGAGTGTCATTATCGGTCGTGCATTACCGGATGTTCGCGATGGTTTGAAACCAGTGCATCGGCGCGTTTTATATGCAATGCATGAATTAGGTAATGAGTATAATAAGCCTTATAAAAAATCGGCGCGTGTTGTTGGTGATGTCATTGGTAAATACCATCCTCATGGTGATACCGCTGTTTACGATACCATTGTTCGCATGGCGCAAAGTTTTTCCATGCGTAATCCATTGATTGATGGCCAGGGCAATTTTGGTTCTATCGACGGTGATTCGGCTGCGGCCATGCGTTATACCGAAGTGCGGATGGCTAAATTATCCCATGAACTGTTAGCTGATATTGATAAAGAGACAGTTGATTTTGGTCCAAACTATGACGATTCCTTAAATGAGCCACTGCTGCTACCCTGTAAATTTCCAAATTTGCTGGTGAATGGTTCTGAGGGTATTGCTGTTGGTATGGCGACAAAAATTCCCCCCCATAATCTGGGAGAAGTGGTCGATGGTCTGGTGTCTATTATCGACGATCCGACTTTATCATTTGAAGATTTGATGCAAAAAATTCCAGGACCGGATTTACCGACCAGTGGTTTTATTTTGGGTCAGGAAGATATTCGCGAGGCTTACAGTACCGGGCGTGGCATCTTTCAGATGCGTGCCAAGGCGATGGTTGAAATTGATCGTCGTACCAGTCGCGAGAGCATTATTGTTAACGAAATACCCTACCAAGTTAACAAAGCCAGGTTGATTGAAAAAATTGCCAACTTGATCAAAGAGAAGAAGATCGAAGGTATTTCGGATCTGCGTGATGAATCCGACCGCGATGGCATGCGTATCGTCATTGATTTGAAAAGAGATACTGTCGCCGGCGTAGTACTCAATCAACTGTATAAGATGACCATGATGCAGACCTCGTTTGGCATCATTATGCTGGCGATTGTTGGTGGTCAGCCCAAGGTTTTAACCTTGCGCGAGGTCCTGGATCATTTTCTCGATCATCGTAAAGAGATTGTCACCCGTCGCTGTGTATTTGAGTTAAAGAAAGCGGAAGCACGGGCCCATATACTTGAAGGTCTTAAAGTTGCGCTGGATAACCTTGATGAACTGATTCAGATTATCAAGAGTTCTGCAAATTCTCCGGAAGCTAAAACACGTCTGATTGAGCGCTTTACCTTTTCCATGATTCAAGCCCAAGCCATTCTCGATATGCGCTTACATCGCCTGACTGGTTTGGAACGCGATAAAATTCTCAATGAATACAAAGAGATTCTGGCACAGATAGCACGTCTTAAAGAAATTCTTGGCAGTGAAGTGGAAATTCTGAAAATTATCCGCAAAGAGCTGCTCTATGTTAAAGACGCCTATGCTGATGCACGACGCACGGAAATTATTGCCAAAACAAAAGACCTGTCCATTGAGGATTTAATTGTCGAAGAAGACATGGTCGTGACCGTCTCCCACACGGGTTATATCAAGAGAAATGCAGTCTCTCTCTATCGTTCACAGCGCCGAGGCGGTAAAGGTAAAACCGGTATGCGTCCCAAAGAGGAGGATTTTGTTGAGCATCTGTTTATCGCTTCAACACACTCCTTTATTTTGGTTTTTACCGATCAAGGAAAAGTTTACTGGTTGAAGGTACATGAAATACCTCAGGGTGGACGGGCCGCGCGCGGTAAGGCGATTGTTAATTTGCTGCAACTTGACCCGACAGATCGCGTAATGAGTATCTTGCCGGTGAAGGAATTTGTCGAGGGTAAGCATATTATTGCTGCGACCAAAAATGGCGTTGTAAAAAAGACGGAGTTGATGGCTTATGCCAATCCACGTCAGGGTGGTATTATTTCCATGACCATTGACGAAGGGGATTCTCTTGTTTCGACACGAATAACCGATGGCGGCATGGATGTGTTGCTCGCCAGCAATCATGGTAAATCGATCCGTTTTTCAGAAAAAGATGTACGGGCCATGGGCCGCACCGCACGCGGTGTGCGCGGTATGCAACTCGAAGGTAGCGACAGCATTATCGGTATGGAAGTGGTCAATGATAATACCGCTGCTACCCTGGTCAGTGTCACTGAAAATGGTTATGGTAAACGAACCAGTCTCTCAGAATATCGGGTACAAAGCCGTAGCGGTAAAGGGGTTATTACCATCAAAACCTCTGATCGAAATGGCAACGTTGTTGACATTAAGCTGGTGAGTGATGATGAAGACCTGATGTTTATTACCGACCGTGGTAAAATTTTACGCACTCGTGTTGGTTCATTATCTATTATTGGTCGTAATACTCAGGGTGTGCGTCTGATGGTTCTTGAAGATGATGAACGAATTGTCGCAGTTGCCAAGTTGGCAGAAAAAGAAGAAGATGAACTGTTGGACAATGATACTGAGCAGCCAGAGGCTGATAATGAAGGTGTTAGCCCCGCTGAAGAGGAATAGATAAATCGCGTGATGAATATAGGTGTAATAGGGGCGGGAAGCTGGGGAACCTGTCTGGCCAACTTGCTGGCAAAAAAAGGACATAATGTCGTCCTCTGGGCTTACGAAAGCGATCTTGTCGCCCGTATGAATCAGACACACATCAATGATCTTTATTTGCCCGAAATTGAGTTAGCTGAAAATCTACATTTTAGTGATCAACTCAGTGAGGTAGCCTGCCGGGATTGTTTATTACTGGTGCCACCTTCTCAGATGATGCGCCGGGTTTTATCACAGGCTGTAGCGTTTATCAAAGATGACGCCTTGATTGTTTCGGCATCCAAGGGGATTGAAAACGATACCCTGCTGCCTATGTCAGACGTCCTCAAGCAATTGTTGCCCGAAAAAGTTAAGCAACAGACGGCATTTATTTCCGGTCCAACCTTTGCCAAGGAGGTGGCCTTGGAGCAGCCGTCAGCGGTTGTTGTTGCAGCAGAGGATGAGCGTGTTGCGACGCGGGCACAGGATGTTTTTAATACGGATCATTTCCGTGTCTATACCAATAATGATGTGATAGGTATTGAGTTAGGTGGTTCTCTTAAAAACGTGATCGCGCTGGCAGCCGGTGTCTGTGATGGCTTGGGTTACGGTTATAATACACGTGCGGCATTGATTACGCGCGGATTGGCTGAGATGAAGCGGATAGGTTTGGCTATGGGCGCCAAGGCGGATACCTTTGCCGGTCTGGCAGGGATGGGCGATCTGGTTCTGACCTGTACTGGAGATCTTTCACGTAATCGTACCGTTGGTCTTGAATTGGGTAAAGGTCGACGTCTTTCAGAGATTCTTGGCGAAATGACCATGGTGGCCGAAGGAGTGAAAACGACTCTCTCAAGTTATCAATTGGCAGAAAAACTCGCTGTTGAAGTCCCTATTATCAGTCAGATGTATGCGATCCTTTATCAGGATAAAGACCCGCGTCAGGCTGTCATTGAGCTGATGCAGCGTGAGTTGAAATCAGAATATCTCTAGGAGGCTGTTGGACGTTGCAGATTCTAACGAAAGGTGAGTGATGAAAAATTTGATCGTATTATTTTGTCTTATGCTCGTTCCTGCCGTGGTATGGGCGAGTCCTTCCGTTGTTATAAAAACAAACCTTGGCAACATTGAGGTCGAACTCAATGAGGCACAGGCACCAATTTCAACGGCTAACTTTTTGAGCTATGTCGATGATGGTTTTTATAATGGCACCATCTTTCATCGAGTTATTCCAAATTTTATGATTCAAGGCGGTGGTTTCACGAAGAATATGTCTCGTAAAGTAACAAAAAGTGCGATTAAAAATGAAGCGACAAATGGCTTAAAAAACAAACGTGGTACCATTGCTATGGCACGTACCAATATGATTGATAGTGGCACAAGTCAATTTTTTATCAATCACGCCGATAATGCGTTTCTCGATCACAAATCTAAAACAACACGTGGTTACGGTTATGCTGTATTTGGTGAAGTGATCCGGGGAATGAATGTGGTTGATCAAATTGCCGGGATGAAAACAGGTCGCAAAAAAGGGATGTCCGATGTGCCTGTCCAATCGGTAATTATCCAAGCGGTTGAGCGATTAGTATCACAGTGATTTAGACGAGCTCAACGCGGAAAAAGGGGCCGTTATGACCACTATCCGCATTATGTCTTACAACTTAAAGGGCTGCCGGGATAGCGGTGCCGTATGGCGGGTGATTGATCAGGCCGGTGCGGATTTTGTCGCCCTGCAGAATGTTGCTGAATTACCCAGTAGTAAAAGTCTTTCGGCTCTTGCGGCCTTTACCGGTCAGAAGATTGTCAGCCGCGGGGAAACCCGCGCGCTAGCGCTATTATCGGGTTTACCAGTTAAATTTATCCAGACCTATGATCTTGGCTTTGGCGCCGGTTGTATGAAAGCCAAGCTTCATATCGGTGATAAACGCTGTCTGTTGTATAATCTCTCCTTGCATGGTGGTTTATTTAAGCGACTGATTCAGATCCGTCGGTTGTTGGGTCCAGATCTTCTCGATCAGCCGGGTCCACCCTTTCCAACCCTGGTTCTTGGTGATTTTCTGGATATGATGGGGATGGCGAGTTCATTGCGTGTCCATAAGAAGATGCAGAGAATTGCTCCTCTGTTCGCTGGCACCTATCCCGCCTTTTTCCCCATTTTTGCCCGTGATCGCGTTTATGCTATGCAGGGCGTCAAGGTTCAATCGATTCGTATCGATCGCAGTGCCGATGCACGTCGTGCCACAGCCCATCTACCCCTGATCATGGATATTTCATTGGTCGATAATCTGGTTGGGGTAACCAGTAGCGATGTAAAACGACACGCCAAGATGGAAATTGCTCCTGGATAATCAGTGTTAAACACAGCCTGTGGATAACTCTGTGAGTAGTGTGGATAAACATTGGAGAATCGCCGAATGGCAATCAGTCAAAAAAAACAACGTGAAAATATTGCCCAGATTCTCAGAGTCCTGAATACGCATTATCCCGATGCACGCTGTTCCCTCAATTACACCACCCCACTTGAACTGCTGATGGCGACGATTTTATCGGCTCAGACGACCGATGTGCGGGTTAATAAGGTCACCAGGCAGCTATTTGAACAATTTCCCGATGTCCATGCCTATGCGCGCTCTGAGATTGAAGATGTTGTCGAGGTGATCCGCACCGTTGGTTGTTATCGCAACAAAGCGCGAAACCTTGTGCTATGTGCTCAACGACTATGCGCTCACTATGATGGTAAGGTGCCACAGACAATGGAGCAACTGGTGACCCTGCCGGGTGTGGGGAGAAAGACCGCCAATGTGGTGTTAAGTAACGGGTTCGGCGTGCCGGGTTTGCCTGTCGATACCCATGTCAAGCGGGTCAGTAAGCGGTTGGGCTGGACAACACACACCGAACCGGAAAAAATTGAGCAACAGTTGTGTCGGCTGATAGAACCACAGCAGTGGGGTCACAGTTCCCATCTGTTGATCTATCACGGACGGGCGACCTGTAAAGCCAGAAAAGTCGAATGTGAACGTTGCCCGGTAGAATCCTTGTGTGAAAAGCAACTGTGAAGTCTAAATTCGGCTCAGGTTGAAATGAAAAGGTTGGCAATCACCCTAAGTGTGGTTGCCAACCTTTTTTATGTTTAAAATGGAAATTTGGAGATATTGCCGGGTCAGTCGAGGCGGAAGAAATCGCGTGCCTGGGGTTTGTTTTCATCCAGAGCATAGCGCGTAGGCGCGGTGCCAGGGGCAAACATCTCGATAACGGCTGTTGGACTGTCTTCCGGTTCCAGCAAGCCGGTTTTGGGATCGATAGGGTGAAATTCCATGCTGTCGGGCACCACAAAGTGTTTAACGGGAATGGATGTGACCGCTTTTTTCATAAACTCGACCCAGGCCGGAGCGGCAGCTTTCGATCCGGTTTCATTTTTCCCCAGCGGTCGTTCCTGGTCGTAACCAACCCAGGAGACGGTGACCAATTGTGGGATATAGCCGGCAAACCAAGCATCTTTTAGATTGTTGGTGGTGCCGGTCTTTCCCGCCACTGGTCGTCCGAGGGCTTTGGCCCGCCAGCCAGTGCCCTTCTGCACAACACTCTCAAGCATGTTGGTTATCAAGCTGGCTGTTTCCTGAGAAATCACCCGCTGTCGTTCGAGACGGATCAATTTCTGATCATCGGCCAGGCCATTGGGAAAGTCGGCCGGATCAATGGATTCAAGGATGCGTCCATTACGGTCGGTGATTTTAGTGATGTAGGTCGGCGCGGTTTTAATGCCGCCACTGGCAAAGACAGAATAGGCACTTGCCAGTTCCAAAGGGGTTAACGCGCTAGAACCGAGCGACATGGTCAGATCAAGAGCCAACGGCGATGTTATACCCAGCTTTTTCAGATAGCGGGCTGTGTAGCCGATGCCGATATTGTTAAGCAGCTTGATGGTAATGATGTTGTACGAGTGGGTCAGAGCAGTACGCAGCGATGTCGGGCCGTAAAATTTATTGCCGTAGTTTCTAGGTTTCCACTCCCGCTTTTCGCCCTTTTCGTCGGTTTCCTTATAGATCAACGGTGTATCAAGGATCACCGATGCCGGTGTATAGCCCTTGTCGAAGGCGGCGGCATAGATGAGTGGCTTGATCGCTGAACCGGGCAAACGGTTGGACTGTAGAACGCGATTAAACTGGCTAGTGGCAAAGTCATAGCCACCGACCATCGCCTTAACGGAACCATTGTGTGGATCCAGCGCTAACAATGCACCTTGAGCTTGCGGTTGTTGAAACAGTTTAACCTGGACAGGTTTACTATCCTCAATGGTGGTAATGCTCAACTGGACCACTGAACCGACAGGTAACAGTATTGTTTTTTCATCGTTTAAGGGATCGGCTGATGGTACGGCATATTGGGCGTAGGGGATCACCAGAAGTGGACCTGTCCAGCGTTCCTTGTCGCGTGGCAAGGTGACAGGGTAAGGTCCGATCCGCAGCTGTAACGCTGAATCATCAGCCCCCGTCACAATGGCTTCGACCACCTGATCTTCGACGAGGGGCTTTTTTTCCAATTGCAGTGTTTGCTCATCGATGGCATTGATGGCCATCTCTTCGTTTAGAATACGCAGGGGGCCACGATAGCCTTGGCGACGATCATGGTTGTACAGGTTGTTGCGTACCGCCTGTTGTGCCGCTTGTTGCATGGCAAGGTTCATAGTGGTGTGAACCTGAAGACCGCCGCTGTAGAGGCGTTTTTTGCCGTAATTTTTTTCGATATAACGGCGAACCTGTTCACTGAAATAGCCAGTTCCAGCGGCTGAATTATCGCCTCGTGGATGGATCGTCAGTTCTTCGGTATAGGCCAGATGGGATTGCTCTGTTTCAATGTAGCCGTTGGCAATCATCCGCTCCAACACATATAGCTGGCGGTTTTTAGCGCGGTTATAGTGACGGTAAGGGGAATATCGGCTCGGCGCCTGAGGCAGTCCGGCGAGAATGGTACATTCTGCCAGAGTGAGATCTTCGACGTTTTTGGCAAAATAGTTTTCAGCGGCGGCCTGAACACCGTAGGCGCCATGTCCGAGGTAGATCTGATTCAGATAGAGATAGAGGATTTCCCGTTTGCTGAAACGCTGCTCCATGCGCCAAGCGAGAATCGCTTCTTTGAATTTACGCGAAAATTTACGCTCGGGGGTGAGCAGTAAGCTTTTTGCCACCTGTTGGGTGATGGTGCTGCCGCCCTGGACAATGCCACCGGCGCGGATGTTTTTAAGGGCGGCGCGAAAAATCGAGGTGAAATCGATCCCCTGGTGCTCAAAAAAATGGGCATCCTCTGCGGCGACAAAGGCTTGAATAAGCATTTGCGGCATGCGATTGACAGGGACGACGATGCGCCGTTCCTGATAAAATTCAGCGATGGTCTGCTCATCTTCACTGTAAACACGGGTGATGGCAGGTGGTTGGTAATCTTCGAGGGTGTCAAACTTCGGCAGTGAGCTGGCGACATAGAAATATGCACCGGCCAGCCCGGAGAGCGAAATAATGCCCGAGGCAATGACAGCGAGAAAGAGTAAGCGGAGAGTTTTGCGCAGCATAATGGCCGTTAATCAGAAAAGCCGGGCTGTGCAGCCCGGCGTTGTTTTATTCAACAGTAACGCTTTTTGCCAGATTTCTCGGTTGATCGACATCGGTACCTTTGAATACCGCAATATGATATGACAACAACTGTAATGGTATTGAAGCAAGCACCGGCATCAGGTCATCGCAGATGGCTGGTATACGGAAGACAATATCCGCTGCTGACTGCAGATCGGGGCAGCCGCAGTCGCTGATGGCGATAATCTGACCGCCACGCGCCTTCACCTCTTCCATATTCGAGATCACTTTTTCATAGGTTTCATTGCTCGGTGCAACGACCACTACCGGTAAATTCTCATCGATCAGGGCAATCGGCCCGTGTTTCATCTCGCCGGCAGGATAGCCTTCGGCATGGATGTAGGAGATCTCCTTGAGTTTAAGGGCTCCTTCCAGGGCGATGGGATACTGATTGCCACGGCCCAGATAGAGGAAGTCGTTGGCATGGATAAATTGTCGCGCCGCCTGTTCGATCTGGTTGTCCAGCTCCAGGGTTTCTTCCAGTTTTCTCGGCAAGGTCAGCAGGGCGAGAAGATTTTTTTGAATCTGCTCGGCGGTGATGGTTTGCTTGATACGGCCCAGGTGCAGGGCAAACAGGTACAGCGCGATCAACTGAGTGGTAAAGGCCTTGGTCGATGCAACACCGATCTCCGGTCCGGCATGGGTGTAGATCACCCCTTCACTTTCGCGGGCAATGGAGGATTCAACGACATTACAGATAGAAATGACTTTGCCGCCACGTTCGTGAGCTTCGCGCAGGGCTGCCAATGTATCAGCTGTTTCACCGCTCTGGCTGATCACCAGCGTCAATGTTTTTTCACTGATCAGTGGCTGGCGATAGCGGAATTCGCTGGCAATATCGACCTCAACCGGGGTTCGGGCGAATTTCTCGATAAGAAATTTTCCCACCAGCGCAGCATGCCATGAGGTACCACAGGCAACGATATACAGTCGATCGAAGGTACGGAGTTCGGTATCGGACAGATTAAGATCATTGAGCAGCACCTGGTTTTTGTCGTCATTGATCCGACCGGCAATGGTGTCGGTAACAGCTCGCGGTTGCTCGTAAATCTCCTTGAGCATAAAGTGGCGGTAACCACCCTTTTCCGCCATCATCGGATTCCAAGTGATGGTTTTACTTTTTTTTTCTACAGGCTGGCCTTCCAGGGTTGAAATGTTCATCCGGCTACGGCTGAACACGACCATCTCGCCATCATTGAGGAAGATCATTTCACGGGTATGGGAAAGCATGGCTGGAATATCCGAGGCGACAAAATACTCCCCCTGGCCCTGGCCGACAACCAATGGTGAACCGGCCTTGGCGGCGATGAGCAGGTCCGGGTATCGGTCGCAGATGACGGCAATGGCAAAAGCACCACGTAATTCCAGCAGGGCCAGGCGAACGGACTGCTCGAAATCGTCACACTGTTTGAAGTGCTTTTCTATGAGATGAGCGATAATCTCGCTATCCGTTTCCGATTTGAAATTGTGGCCGGCATCGACCAATCCTTGCTTAAGTTGGAGATAGTTTTCGATTATGCCGTTGTGAACCACCACAAAGCCACCGGCGCGATGGGGATGGGCATTTATTTGTGATGGCTTGCCGTGGGTAGCCCAGCGGGTGTGGCCGATGCCGAGGGAGCCTGACAGCGGCGCATTCTTGAGTTGTTGCTCAAGATTAGCAAGTTTACCTTCGGCTCGCCGGGTGGTCAGTTGACCGTCACTCAACGTGGAGATTCCTGCCGAATCGTAACCGCGGTATTCAAGACGACGCAGACCGTCGAGAACGATGTCGACGGCAGGTTTTTCACCAATATATCCAACAATTCCACACATATATGTCGTTTTACTCCTGAGGGTTTAGTTTATTTTTTACGTTTGCTCCAGCCTTTGATGATCTTTTGCTCTGTGCGGGACAGTGCCAGAGCATCGGCTGGAACATCTTTGGTAATGGTTGATCCGGCAGCGATTACGCTATTACGACCAATGGTCACCGGGGCAATAAGCTGGCTGTCACTGCCGACAAAAACACCGTCTTCGATGATGGTTTTATGCTTGTTGACGCCATCGTAATTGCAGGTGATGGTACCACAGCCGAGGTTGATATCGCAGCCCAGTTCGGCATCACCAATATAGGTTAAATGACTGGCTTGTGAGAGCAATCCCAGTACAGCTTTCTTTGTTTCGACAAAATTGCCCAGTTTGTTGTGGCCCTGCAAGATTGTGCCGGGGCGAAGGTGAGCCATAGGACCAATCGTACAGTGTTCAGCCAGTTGGGATCCTTCCAGCGCACTGGCGGCCTTGATAAGGCAGTGGTCGCCGATGGTACTACTGTCGATCACGGCCCCTGTTTCGATGGTGCAATGATGGCCGATGCAGGTCTGACCACGAAGGTGCACATTGGGATAGATGGTGGTATCTGCAGCGATTTCGACATTGAGATCAATGTAGGTGGTTGCCGGATCGATAAGCGTTACTCCACCAAGCATATGCTGTTGATTGATCCGTTGGCGCATGATGGTCGTGGCTTCAGCGAGTTGAATGCGGTCGTTGATCCCCATGCTTTCGCTGGAATCTTTGAGCAGGCTGGCACACACCCGGTGACCGGCTTGCTTGGCCAGGGCGATGATGTCGGTCAGGTAATATTCCCCCTGGGCATTATTGTTGCTGATCTGATGGAGAAGTTGAAAAACCAGCGGTGCTTCAAAGGCATAGATGCCGGTGTTGATCTCCTGCAGAGCCTTTTCGCCGGCATTGGCATCTTTTTCTTCAACAATACGTTCAATTTCATCGGCCCGGCGGACGATTCGTCCATAACCGGTGGGATCATCCATGGTTGCCGTAAGAACAGTAACTGCTGCCTGTGACTGGCGGTGCTGATTCAGGAGCTCTTTCAAGGTTTGTTCACGCAGTAACGGGACATCTCCGCACAGCAATAACAGGGTACCGGTAAAATCCTTGAGGGCTTTTCTCGTCACCATTAAAGCATGGCCGGTACCAAGTTGTTGTTGTTGCAAGACAAAAGAGATATTCTGCCCGGCAAATGCCTGTTGTACCTGATCGGCCTGATGGCCAACCACCATGACGGTCTGGCTGCAGCCGAGCTTTTCTGCCAATTGAACCGAAAAAGTGGCTAACGGCTGGCCGGTAATGGGGTGAAGTACCTTGGAACACTCTGATTTCATGCGTGTTCCCTTGCCGGCGGCAAGGATCACTGCAACCATATTTGCTGTAGACATCGCACTACCTCTTAGAATATGTTAAACTTAATCTTTTATCTGAAATGGTGGTGTGAGTCAAGCGGTTTGCCGTGATACTTTCCCCAGTGCTACGGAGAGCTGATTTTGATAAAAAGTCGCGATGATCGAACCCAAACCGAAACGCATCTGGTTGAGATTGAGAAAAAGATCAAGGAATTGCGTATTCGTTATGAACAATATTTTGCCGGGGTTGAAAAGAGAGCACCGCTCAAAGAGCGCGAAGCTCTGGAGCGATTATTGCGCCGGATGAATCAGCGTAAAATTATGCAGACCGAATTACGCTACCGCTTTCAAAATCTCTCCAGCAGTTTTCATTCCTATCAGGGGATGTGGGATCGTATTCAGCGTGAAATGGATGAGGGGCGTTATCATCGCCAGAAAATAAACCATGTCGATCAGCAGGATAACGCTAAGGCCGAGGTGGAAAAAATCTATCTCGATTACCAGAATGTTTGTCGACAGTGCCAGCGCCCCGTTCCGCAACGTGCCAAACTTGAACTGTTTATTAACCAGCAGCGGGAAAACATCCGTAAAAAATACGGAAATGTCGAGTGTGTCTTTCGCATTATTAATGACAACGGCAAACCAAAAATTACCGCTAGTTTGAAACGATAGGCTATGTCTGATTCGATAGTTTTAGTCTCCCTGCATGTCCGTCAATCTCCCCAGGCTGTTCCTTTGTCTGCGGCAACGATTGCGGCGTCCCTCCCCTCCTCATGGTATTCACGGACCCGACTCCTTGATTTTTTTCCTGAAGACAGTGACGAGGCTATTGTTGAGCAGATAGTGGCTGCCGATCCCGTTCTGGTTGGCTTCAGCCTTTATGTCTGGAACCGGCAACGTGTTGTCACCCTTGCGCGCTTTTTGCGCCGTCGCCGTCCCCAACTGCCACTGTTGGTCGGGGGGCCGGAGGCAACAGCGAATACAACTTCGCTCAATGAATTGCAGTTGTTTGATCGTGTTTGTGAAGGGGAGGGGGAGCTGGTTTTTACTGAGTTGGTTGCAGCGGTTGATCAGCAGCGTGATCTGGCTGCGCCGTCTCTTGTCCAGGATGGTCCTGTTGATATGGAGAGACAGATCTCACCATGGCTCAGTCAGCAGATTATTCCCGGTAGCGGCGTATTGTGGGAAGTTTCGCGCGGTTGTCCGTTCAGTTGTTCATTCTGTTACGACGCCCGTGGCGAGCACGGAGTCCGGGTTGTACCTCAGCGTCGACTTGAACAGGAGCTTCAGCTGTTTGTCCGGCATGGGGTGTCACAGGTCTGGGTTTTGGATTCAACCTTTAACTTTCCCGCTGAACGAGGGCGTAAGTTACTCCAGTTGATTGCTGAAATTGCCCCCCATATCCATTTTCACCTTGAAGCCAAGGCGGAGTACCTTGACGAGGAAACCGTTGAGCTGTTGCAGCAGATCTCGTGTTCGGTTCAGCTGGGGTTGCAATCGGCCCGGCCCGAAGTGTTACGCCATATTCAGCGTGCGCTCGATCCGCAATTGTTTCAGCATAAGATTGAACTGCTGGCTGAAGCGGGGATCACTTTCGGCATTGATCTGATGTACGGTTTGCCCACGGACGATTATCAGGGCTTGTGCGACAGTCTGGAGTTTGTGCTGGCGCTACGACCGAATCAGGTTGAAATCTTTCCTCTCGCCGTACTGCCGGGAACCCGACTCTACCAGCAGCGTGAGCAATTCGGTCTACAGGCCGAGTTGTCCCCACCCTATCAGTTGTTGAGCAGTGACACCATGACTCCGGCTCAACTCAATCAGTGCCGTCATCTGGCTGCGGTGACGGATTTGTTCTACAACACCGGTCGTTCCATGGCCTATTTTCTCGATTTATGTCAGGGCTATGATCTGACGCCATTGCAGCTGCTGAACCGGTTCGGCGACTGGCTGGCGACGGAGCAACAGATTGATGATGAGCAGCTGCTGGCAACGGACTGGACAGCCTCCCAGGCGACCACGCTACAGCTGGCCTTTATCGAGTATTATTTACGTCAGACGGGGCAGGAAAACTTGCTGCCGGTGTCAGAGGATATGATCCGTTTTCATCGCATTTGGGCTGATACCATTCTGGCAGAAGAGGTGGTTGGCAAAGACAGCTTGCCTGCGACTGAACAGTGGTTGCAGCAGTGCTGGCAACTGGCTGCCGGAGTAACCGTGGCACACTTTCATTACGATGTGCAGGAGTATTATTTCAACCCTGAGGTCGACCTGGTTGAGATGGCTGAATTCCACGCCGCCCAAGGCTCTAACGGATTATTCTTCCGCCGCCACAACGAGGTGGCCTGCCTGGCCATCGAAGCGGAATTGACCGAACTGTTACGTGGTTGTGACGGCAGCCGGACCCCGCAACAGATTGTGGAGACCGGGCAGCTTAATGTTGCGCCGCAGCAGTTGGAGGAATGGATTGAGTTGGCGGTGAGCGAAGGGGTGTTGCAGCCGGTCTCGGCGTAAATTTGGAATCTGTGCCGTGCTGGCCGGATAAAAAAATTGGCACTCAAGCTCTACAGTGGGAAATGCTGATTATTCAATTTCATTGATTCTTTCGTTAATCAAATATTTTCTAAGCACTCGTTCACTGCGCATAACATAAAGAATGTATATATTATCCTGTTCATTTCGATAGAACACGCGACAGGGACCGATGATGATTTCGCGATAGCGCGATGAGGTTTCTAACTCAGGAGGCTTTCGACCCGATTCGGGGAAAATTTCAAGGTGTTCAACAGCTATAAAGACTTGTTGGACTAATTTTTTTGCAGCACTCTCCTTGTCGAGAGCAATATATTCGGCAATTTCATCAAGATCAGTTAACGCCGGCTCTGTCCAGATTATTTGAGCCATTTACCCATTTTTTCTTTTGCTTCAGCCTGATTAAGGGTGCGATTGTCCAGAAGTGCTTTTTCGCCACGCGATAAACCCTCAAGTATTTGCATACGCTTTTGCATGAGTTCAAAGTCTTTGACATCAACAAGATACGCTGATGGCTGACCATGCTCTGTAATTAAAATAGGCTCTTTCGATTCATGCAATTCGGCTAGAATCTTTGTTGCCTGACGTTTTAGTGTTGTTACAAGTTCGATTCTCATACAAGTGATACTATACTGTCACTTTCTGGTTGGCAAGTATTCTTACTGATCCGTGATACCGGAAAAATTCTTAACGGTAACAAGCTGGGAGGGAACAGCAACGAGTACGAATTATCCCTTTCCAGATTAATGACAGAAATGGCAGGGGGAGGAGTCAGACAGGGCTTTTCGCCGCTGCCAGATTGTTGTTGAAAGAGATCTGGCCGTGGATGGGCCGGAACTTGAGGAGATGCTGCAGTTTGCCGTAACTGAAGGGATACTGGTTGCTGTTTAGGCCCCTATTGGTTGGGCGGTGTTTGTAATCCGTCGTAAATCAAGCGTAAAACGCGTTTGCTACGGGCAACCAGTCGGATGCAGTTTATCGGTTTGGCGATAAAATCAACAAATCCCATGTCGAGTAGTTCGGCTTCCTCCTTGGCTGTTGAACGGCTGGAGGAGGCGATGAACGGAATATTCTCTGTCTGGGGGTTTTTGCTCAGGGAATTGTAGAGATCGACCCCCCCCATCCGCGGCATCACAATCTCGGTAATGATCAAGTGCGGACGTTTATTGACCGCAATCGGCAGGGCTTCGACGCAATTGTTGCAGGTGATCACATCAAACCCTACTTTTTTCAATGCGGCAGCCGTTGTGGTTAGTACCGGTTCCTGATTGTCGATGACGAGAATTTTCCACCAACCACCCTGGATGGGCTCATTCATCGTTTTCAGGTAGTGCCTGTTGATGGCCGCATGGACCTCTCTGGGGGTTGTCAGGTAGGGGACGATTCGCAGACCTGTAGCAAAGGACAGCGTGTCGATGGTCTCCATATCGAGGGGATTAACCATCGCCAGGCAGAGGGTTTTTTCTTCAATACGCAGAGGGAAAATGAGTTTTTGTAGTGCTTTTTCACTGTCAATCAGATCAAGTAATTGCGTGGGAAAATTGTGGGCAGCAATATTTTTGACCGTTTTTAAACCAAACTGGCGAGCGAGAACCAGTACAATATCTCGCTCGGAGATCACGTTTTGCTCTTCGAGAATTTGACCAAGGCGCTTGCCGCTACCGGCCTGCTTTTCTAAGGCCAAGCGCAGAGTCTGTTCGTCGATCACGCCCTCTTCAAATAAGACTTCGCCAAACTTTTTACGTTTTGCCATTATGTTCACCTATATAATTAGATAAATAATGAACGATCATTTTGTTGTGTCAACGCGCTGTATCCAAGGCGTTTGCATCCTAAACCTAAGAGATGAAAGTGGTAACGCAAGTCTTGGTTGCAGGGATGTCTATATTCAAAATCAATTTAAATCATACAATTATTTTTTTGCTGACACAAGGTTCACGATTTCTGCCGGAGTGAAAAGGTAGGCTTTTTTACAGTATTCACACACCACTTCGGTGTCCTCATTCTGTTCTGCCATGGCGTTCAGTTCTTTGGCGTCCAATCCTCCGAGCATCGCCAGAACGTGACGTCGGCTGCAGTTACAGTGGAATTTCAGTTCGCAGGTTGCCTGCACGGTATAAGGTAGGTAGGTCATCACCCGATCCGCTATCTGTTGGGCGGATAACCCTTCGCGGATCAGCGTTGAGATTGCCGGTAATGAGCTCAGGGTTTGCTCCAGTGCCTTGAGATAGTCATCATCGCAATCCGGCATGGCCTGAATAAAAAAACCGCCGCTGGCCGCGACTTCTCCCTGTTGATCGAGAGTGACGCCCAGGGCAACTGATGTCGGCGTCTGTTCGGAGCTGGAAAAGTAATGAGCGAGATCCTCAGCAATTTCACTGCTGCACAGTTGCACCATGCCCCGATAGGGTTCTTTAAGGCCAAGGTCTTTGATGACATGAAGAAATCCGGCTTTACCGATCGCACCAGGGACATCAAAGCGGTCATTGACAGGGGGCAGGTTACAGACGGGGGTTTTGATTGTCCCGCGAACCAAGCCGTTGGCGTCTGTCTCTGCCTGCAGTTTTTGTAGCGGACCATTACCCTCAATGGTCAGTCCTAAGCGCTGCTTGCCTTTAAGCAAGCTTCCCATCAGGGCCGCTGCCGTGGTCAAGCGGCCCAGGGCGACGGTTGCTGTGGGATCGGTTCCCTGATGGTGACACACTTCCCGAACAAGAGCAGTGGTTGTGGCAAAGGAAGCCCGGATGAATCCATCTTGACTCAATACGCGTAGGAGTTGATCCGTCATAGTGCTTTCTTTCCTATTGCCAGCTGTCTAGGCGTTGTTTGGCTTTGTCAGCTTCAGGTGTCTGTGGATAGCTCTCGACCACTTTTTGCAAAATTATCCGGGCATTGCGTAGATCACCCAATGCGTAAAAGGCCAGTCCCTGCTTCATCAGTGCCGCAGGCACCTTGGGATGGCTTGCATGTTTTTGGATGACATCCTGAAACTGGAGGATGGCGCTTTCGTATTGCTTGTCACCATAGAGGGTTTCGCCGATCCAATACATGGCATTGATGGATAGCTCGTGGCCTGGGTACTGTTGGATAAATTGACGAAATAGTGTCCTTGATTGAGTGAAGTCGGTACTTTGTTGTACCAGTTGTAGCGCCTGCTGGTAAAGTTGTTGAGCGCTATCACCCGCTTCTTCAGGTTGCTGGACGGTTGTCGTAAACGGTTGCGGTTGCGGTGTATTGTCGACAACGGGGACGACGGGAGTGGCTGTTGCTTCGGGTTTGATGACTGGGGGTTGTGGCGTGACAGGCTGTGTTTCCAGTGCAGCAACACGCAGACTTAAATCGTTTTGCGCCAATGTCCACTCTTCGCGCTGTTGCGAGACGCTGTGTTGTTGATCTTCCAAGCGACCGGAGAGACGTTGTAAATCGACCCGCAGGCTGTCGAGCTCAGCTTTAAGGTTCGCTTGTTGCCGGGCGATGTTGCGTAATTGCATGGTTGGGTCGTTCTGGCTCGGCTGGGCGGTCTGGCGCTGTTCAACGACCATCAGCCGCTTGTTGAGAGCTTGCAGATTGGATTGGAACTCCGCCTGTTGCTGTACCGGCAGGCAACCACTGAGAACCCCCATAATGCAGGAGCCGAGGATAAGGGGCTTGAGGTGCATGACTGGTTTTCTCCTTAGAAAAAAAGAGGGCCGTGCATTAATGGCACGGCCCCCTGAGATTTAGCAGAGTGTTTGTCTATTGCTGGGGAACAAATTCCGCACGGCGATTTTTTGCCCAGGCACTCTCGGTGCTCGCCAATTCAGCAGGCTTCTCTTCACCATAGGAGATGATACGGATGCGCTGTGCAGCGATACCCATTGAAGCCAGATATTGTTGAGCGGCAGCGGCACGACGTTCACCCAGGGCCAGGTTGTACTCATCAGAACCGCGCTCATCGCAGTGGCCTTCGATGACGATGCTGGTGGTGGGATTGGCCTCCATGTAGCGCGTATTTTCCATCAGCGTATCGCGGGACGCCTGTGTCAGTGTGTGCTGGTCGAAGTCGAAGTAAACCGGATTGAGGACAGCGGCTGCGACGA
Organism: Desulfuromonas sp.; assembly: GCA_021162745.1. Classification (GTDB taxonomy): domain Bacteria; phylum Desulfobacterota; class Desulfuromonadia; order Desulfuromonadales; family Desulfuromonadaceae; genus Desulfuromonas. The sequence continues at coordinate 20,782 of JAGGYC010000011.1, forward strand.
CAGGAACAGGGACAGGTTCGACAACGGGTTCATCGATGTAGCTGGGAACCTCTTCAGCAACGGGAGTCGCAGGAAGCTCAGAGACTTCGCAAACTTCATCGGTAATGGTGGTGTCGGTTGCCGGTTTTGCACAGCCGGCAGCGAGAATCAGGGTCAGAGCCAACAGGCACAGTAGCTTAAATGTTTTCATTTTAATTCATCTCCTTGGTATTAGCTCGATAAAATGAAGAGTTAATGAGGTTAGGAATAATCAACGCCAAGTATACAGGGTACGACGGAAAAAACAACAACTTGTCCGATAATAAAGCGGTTTGTTGTCCCTCTGCTTATTACAGTAAAAAAACTGCTATTAAAAAATAGATGATTTTGTGTGTCCGGGTGTCCGGGGCTAAGGATGGGAAAAGTTACGGCAGATTAACCATTTTCTATCGTTTGACAGCAAGGAGCATTTTACTTTATTATGCGGAAAAAATGGAGGATCGCTGACGATATGAATGAAAAACAGATGAAAGAAGAGATCATAAAGCTGGCTAAAGAGCGCGATGCGCTGATTCTGGCCCACAACTATCAGCGCGATGAAATTCAGGATATCGCTGATATTACGGGCGACTCCCTGGCTTTGTCCATCGCCGCCTCTGAGACTGATAAAAAAGTGATTGTCTTCTGTGGCGTACATTTTATGGCTGAAAGTGCTGCTGTACTGGCCCCTGATAAAACAGTGCTGTTGCCGGTCGAAGGGGCGGGCTGTCCCATGGCCGATATGGTGACCCCCGAAGCATTACAGGTCATGCGTGATAAATATCCCGGCGTACCTGTGGTGGCTTATGTTAATACCAGTGCCGCCACCAAGGCGCTGAGCGATATCTCTTGTACCAGCGCCAATGCCGTCAAGGTGGTCGCCTCCTTGCCGGACAAGGAAGTGATCTTGGTGCCGGATCGCAATCTCGGTAGTTATATTGCCTCCCAGGTCGATAAAGAGTGCCACCTGTGGCCCGGTTATTGTCCGGTGCATGATCAGTTGTTACCTGAGCAGATTATGCAGTGTAAAGCTGAGCACCCCGACGCGATTTGCCTGGCACACCCGGAATGCTCTCCTCAGGTACTTGAGGAGGTGGATGAGATCCTTTCCACCGGTGGCATGCTCGAATTTGTTCGCAACAGCAGCCACAAAAAATTCATTATTGCTACGGAGCGAGGCATCCTTTGCCAACTGCGTAAAGAAAATCCGGACAAGGAATTCTTTTTCCCGGATTATGAATTTATCTGTAAGGATATGAAGCTGATCACCCTTGAGGCGCTGTTGATTTGTCTACAAAACATGGCACCGCAGATTACCGTCCCCGACGAGGTCAGTGTTGCTGCCCGTCGTTCTCTGGAACGGATGCTGGCCGTCCCGCGCGATTAATTACGGCAGAATCAACGAGAGATTAAGGGGCGTGTTTTGACACGCCCTTTTTATTTTCAGGATTTTTTGGTAACTAACTATTCAGCACAACTGTAGATACGCTGGTAACGCCTATGGAAATGGTGTCTGCCGCCTGGATGGCGGCAGTTAAGTACCCATGGATGGGCGTTGCCAGTGTATCGGGCTGAATAGTTACATTTTTGGAGGATAGCGTGGCCGCAGAAGAGCACGCTCACACAACCCGTCACTCGTTTGTTAAAGCACTGACCAGCCAGCTTGACCGGTCCGAGGTTCTTGGTCTGTGCGGTTCCAGTGCGGCCCGTTTTCTGGCCGCGTTACTGCCAGGGCTCGCTGAACCGTTGCTGATTGTGGTCGCCGATCTTGAGCAGGCGCGGCAGATGGTGCGCGAACTGACGTTTTTTGCTGCTGACGCCGGTTCGGTTCGCCTGTTCCCCCATTGGGAGATGGCCCCCTATGAACCGCTGATTCCCCACAGCGAGCTTGAGGCTACCCGCCTTGCCACGTTGCAGGCGATCATGCAAGGCGACGCTAAAGCGGTGGTGGCTACCACCGCAGCTCTTCAGCAGCGGTTGATCCCCCGTCAGGCATTGCAGCAACTCAGTGAACATCTGACCCTCGAAGAGGAATACGAACGGCAGGGCTTGCAGCGTCGCCTGCTCGATCTCGGTTATCGTTCGGTGCCGCTGGTGGAAGATCGCGGTACCTTTTCATTCCGCGGTGATATTCTCGATCTGTTTCCACCCACCTTGGATCAACCGGTGCGCATCGATTTTTTTGGTGATTTCATTGAACGGATGCGGATCTTTGATCCCCAGAGCCAGCGCAGCTGCGATACTGAGATCAATCAACTTCATCTGTTGCCGTCGCGGGAGATGGTGTTCAGCGGTGAATTGCTGGAGCAGTTCAGCCAGGCGTTAAAACAGCGCTGTGATCAGTTGGAGTTGCCGCGCACCAAGCGTGAGGCGGTGCTGGAAGAGGTGCGCGAAGGGTTACTGGCTCCGGGGCGATCATTTTTGCTGCCCCTCAACTATCCTCAGCTCGACAGCCTGTTCGATTACCTGACCACCCGTAGCGTGGTATTGATTGATCCACCGCTTATAGAACAGAGTATGGATCGTTTCAGCCAGTTGATACAGGAGGGTGTCGCCCATATGGCTGCGGGTGAAGAGCCTTATGTTGAACCCCATCAGCTCTATCTGGCACCGCAGGAGTTGGAACAACAGTTGAATATGGCGCGGCGGATCGAAATCAGCGATCTGCATGTCTACAATCTGGAGCAGGAACGGCCGGTTTATCGGATCGACAGCTGCGCCAATGGTGAATTTGTTCAACAACATGGTGACCATGGGCGGATCGATTATCTGGTTGACAAGTTACAGCAGTGGTCCAGTGATGGTTGGGGGGTGTTGCTGGTCTGTCGTCAGGCCGGGCAGGCTCAGCGTCTGGTCGATCTACTCAACCCCCATGATATTTATCCGACCCTGGTCGATCAACAACCATGGCAGGAACAGCATGGCCGATTGGAGTTGATGATCGGTGATCTCAGCCGTGGTTTTCAGCTGCCCGATGAGCGACTGGTGGTGTTGACCGAAGAGGAGATCTTTGGTCAACGGGCACGTCGCAGCAGCCGCAGTGAACTGCGCGCCAAGGCGTCACTGTCATCGCTGGCTGAACTCAAGGAAAACGACTACGTCGTTCATGCCGATCACGGCATCGGTCTTTACCTCGGCCTACAGCAGATGGGTAGTGGCCAGCTCAGTGGCGATTTTCTGCAGCTGGAATACGCCGGTGGCGACCGCCTCTATCTGCCCATTGAGCGCATTGAGAAGGTGCAGAAATATGCCGGTGGCGACGGTCACAACGTGCGTCTGGACAAGATGGGTGGTAGCGCCTGGCAGAAAACCTGTCAGAAGGCGCGGGCCGTTGTCGAAGAGATGGCTCGCGAGCTGCTGACCATCTACGCCCGGCGTCAGATGGAGGAGGCCTACACCTTTTCGCCGCCCGACGAGGTGTTCCGCGAGTTTGAAGCGGCCTTCCCCTACGAGGAAACGCCCGACCAGATGGCGGCGATTCAGGATGTACTGGAGGATATGCAGTCCGGTCGGCCCATGGATCGATTGATCTGCGGCGATGTCGGTTATGGCAAGACCGAGGTGGCGATCCGCGCTGCCTTTAAAGCGGCCCTCGACAGCAAACAGGTGGCGGTGGTGGTTCCTACCACCATCCTCGCCCGCCAGCACTTTACCACTTTTGTCGAGCGCTTCAAGGACTACCCGGTCCATGTCGAGATGGTGTCCCGTTTTCGCACGGCTGCTGATCAGAAACGGGTAATTGCCGCCCTGGCCGATGGTAGCGTCGATGTGGTGATCGGCACCCATCGCCTGTTGCAGCGCGATGTTCACTTCAAGGATCTGGGTCTGGTGGTGATTGATGAAGAGCAGCGCTTCGGCGTCTCTCACAAGGAGCGACTGAAGAAGATGCGCGCCCAAGTGGCCATGCTCACCCTCAGCGCCACCCCCATTCCGCGTACTCTCAATATGGGGATGATCGGTATGCGCGATCTGTCGATCATCGATACGTCGCCGGTGGATCGGCTGGCGATCCGCACCTATGTGACCCGCTTTGACGACGATCTGATCCGTAGCGCCATTCTGCGCGAGTTGCAGCGCGGCGGCCAGGTCTACTTCGTTCACAACCGCGTTCAGTCCATCGATGCCATGGCCGAATTTCTCCGTACCCTGGTGCCGGAAGCCATGATCGCCGTCGGTCACGGTCAGATGGGGGAAAAAGCGCTGGAAAAGGTGATGCTCGATTTCATCGACGGCGAAACCAACGTGCTGGTGGCCAGCACCATTATCGAAAATGGTCTCGATATCCCCCGCGCCAACACCATTATTGTCAATCGCGCCGACTGCTTCGGCCTGTCGCAGCTCTATCAGTTACGTGGTCGCGTCGGTCGCAGCAAGAATCGCGGTTATGCCTATCTGTTGATTCCCGGTGAGAGCACCCTGAGCAAAGATGCCCGCTCGCGGTTGCAGGTGTTGCAGGATCTGACCGAACTCGGTGCCGGATTTCGCGTCGCCAGCCACGATCTGGAATTGCGCGGCGCCGGTGATCTGCTCGGCGGTCGTCAGGCCGGACAAATGGTCGCCATCGGCTTCGAGATGTATACCGAGCTGCTGGAAGAGACCATTCAGGAGCTTAAGGGACTGGAAAAAAAGGGTCGCCTCGATCCGGAAATCCGCCTTGGCGTTTCTGCCTATCTTCCGGAGAGCTATATGGCAGATCCCAATCAACGCCTGGTGTTCTATAAAAAAATGGCCGCCGCCGAAGAGGATGAGCAGCTCTACGACGCCATTGATGAACTGCAGGATCGCTATGGCGCCCTGCCCGACCCCGGCAAGGTGTTGCTGGAGATGATGAAGCTGCGCGTGCAACTGAAAAAGTTGCGCATTGATCTGGCCGAGTACGATGGTCGCCGCTTGACCTTCGGTTTTCATGCCACCACCACCGTCGCTCCGGAGAAGATTTTGCACCTGATTCAGACGGCGCCGCAGCAGTATAGTTTGTCGCCCGATTTCAAGTTAAGCATTCGACTGGAACGCACGGAAGATATGCAGTTTCTCCAGGAAGCTAAAAAGCAATTGCAGCAATTTTGTTGACCGTGATAGCATAGTTTTTTTTGTAACTATTCAGCCTATCTACAGTTATACTGAATAGTTACTTTTTCCCTATTACCTGAATCTGTATCAATCAAACGCTGAGGAATTACATACTTATGTTGAAAAAGATCGCCATTGTCAGCTTACTGCTTGGCACCCTGTCCACACCGGCTTTTTGTCAGCAGATCAGTAAAATTGCTGCTGTAGTCAATGATGAGATTATCACCACCCGTCAACTCGAACAGCGCATTGCCGGCCAGCCTGGTAGTGTCAACAGCGAGGCCCAGCGTTTGCAGATGCTGGATATGATGATTGCCGATCTGTTGATGGAGCAGCGCAGTAAAGAGATCGGCTTGGAGGTGAGCGACGACGATATTGAGGCCGCTATCGGCGATGTTGAGCAGAACAACAACATCTCTCGTGACCAGCTTGAGCAGGCGCTGTTGGCTCAAGGGCTGACCATGGAAGGTTATCGCCAACAACTCAGCCGCCAGATTTTGCGCTACAAGCTGATGGGGCGTGAGGTACAGAGCAAGGTTGATATCACCCGCCAAGAGGTGCGTAACTACTTTCAAGAGCACATTGATGACTATCGGCAGCCACCCAAAGTACGGTTAAGCCGCCTCTCTTTCCCGGTTGGGGAGGATGTCGACCAAGTTAAGCACGATGCTGAACTGGCGTTGCGTAAACTGCAGGATGGTCAGAGTGTCGATGATGTGTTGCTGGCGTTGTCCGGCACCACTAACATTGAGGGCGGCGAGATGGGCTCATTCGTTGCCGGCGAGTTGTCACCCACCTTCGAGCAGGCTCTTGCCGGCCTCGATAGTGGTGAGACGACGCCGATTTTAAGCTTGGGTGGTTTGCTGCATATCCTTAAAGTTGAAGAGCGCATTCCCGGTCAAGTTGCTGAGTTATCCAGCGTTGAAGACACGATTCGTGGTGATCTTCGTAAGGTCAAAATGGAGGAAAAACTTCAGCAGTGGCGTGAAGAATTGCGCTCAGAGGCATATGTTGACGTTCGATTGTAATCGGTAACGTTAAACGGCTGTTCTGGGGCCCTGCAAGAGAATCGTTGATTCTCTTGCAGGGCTTTTTTGTTTTTTGGGTCTTGGAAATGGTGACCAATTTTACCTGTTTGCTAAGCTTGGTTATCCGTTGAAAAATAGCATGCCCGATTTCGCCCCTGCTTTTTGGCTGCATACAAAGCTTGATCCGCCTGTTGAATAAGGCTGCTGACTCTTGAATCTTTTAGCGGAATAACCGAGGCGACGCCCAAACTGACCGTAACGTACTCACTTATGGTTGAGCTTGCGTGTTCTATTTGAAGATCAGCAATATTTGAGCTTATGTGATTTGCAACAGCCATGGCCCCGTCTTTGTCGGTGCCGGGTAAGACGATGGCAAATTCCTCTCCACCATACCTCGCTACAAAGTCAATCGAATGCTTCATCTCAGCATACCCAAGCGACCGACATCAAGTAGGTTCTTGCCCATCCGCTCCATGGTGGTGGCACAGGTGGCCCGGTAGATGATCCACATCCCCGTTGATGACAGGGCAATGGCCAGCAGGGAGACGGTCAGGGCTAATTTGATCCGAAAAGATAGCTTTATTTCATATCTCAATCGTTCGACTGCGCAGGATCACCATCGGACGTCTGAACACGGAGGACCGATGGGATGTGAGACTGGATTCTGCAAGGATGGCGATTGTTGAGTGGTAAACATGAGTGATCATGAATAGGTAGACATGTAAAGTCAAGCACTGTCCTCTGGCGGGCTTGGCAGCAGTTTTCGACAATTTTGTCGATGCCGATGGAGGATAATTGTTGTGAGGTGTTGGTCGGGAAGGTTAAGCAGGCTACTGAGAATCAGCCAGATCGTCTTTGTGTTTGTACATGGCTAAATCGACCGCAGCAACGAGTGTTTCGGCGCTGGTGCCATTCTCCGGGTAACTTGCCAAGCCAATACTGCATGAGGTGGTGACCGTTATCTGGTCGAGCTTAAATGGTTGGCAAAGGATGTCGTGAATGCGGCCCGACAGGGCGTTGGCCTGGGTCAGGGTGCTGTCGGGCAGCATGATAATGAACTCATCACCTCCCCAACGGCACAGGGTGTCGCATTCACGCACGGCACCGCGCAGGCGCCGGGCGACCTGGATCAGCAGTTGGTCACCAATCAGGTGGCCGTGGGTGTCGTTAATCTGCTTGAAACGGTTAAGATCAAGCATGATCAGGGTAAAGGGCTGCGGCTGATCGGGTTGCAAGGCTTGTTCGAGCTGGTTGTTGAAATAGCGGCGGTTGGCCAGATCGGTCAGGGCATCGCGATGGGCCATATCGTTAATCTGAGATTCCTGTTTCTTGCGTTCGGTGATATCGACGGCAAAGTTGAGGTAGATGTCATCGTCCTGACCGTCATCAACAGGACACCAGCAGACCATATCCCAGCGACCGTCGTCACGCTGGCGCTCTTTTACATGCAGATCGCCATTGCCGTTTTCCGCCGGGGGTTGACAGCAGTTACTGATCTCGCCGACGACAATTCCCATCTCCTGCGCCTTGCGGTTGGCTGCGACCACCCGCTGAGTCGAATAACGCGCCAGCATGGCAGGATAAGGGAGGGCGTCGATCAGTGTTTGATTCAGGGCTTGGGAGGTTTCAAGCTGTTGCTGTTGTTGTAGGTGATCAACCGCAAACGACAGATCGTTCGCCATCTGTTGGACCAGCAGACTGAGTTCAGCACTGAAAAAATCGGTTTCGTCGGTATAGACCTTAAGGGCGCCGATCACCTCATTGTTGGCGTGGATAGGATACGCTGCGGAAGCACGGATACCGTTGCGTAATGCGGCCTCATACCATGGTGTACCGGCAAGCTGTTGCAGAAAGTTGTCGACGATAATCGGTCGATTCTCACGAATGGCTATGCTGGTGGGTCCATTGCCCTCGGCGCTGTCGGGATCCATGGTGATGTGGATCTCATCAATGTAATCGCACATGCTGCCGCTACGAGCGACCGGCTCAATCACTAATGATTCCTTGTTGACGATTCCCACCGATGCCAGCTTAAACCCGCCGTAGCGTACGGCAATGTCACAGACGTGTTGAAAAAGCTCTGTCTGCGGCAGTTGCTGGGCAATGGCCTGATTGGTGGCGCTCAGGGCACTGTAGAGATTATTGCTGCGTTGTAGTCTGAGGCGTGCTTTGTCACGCGAGCGTACCCGTTTGCGTAAACTGCGGGTGGTGGTGGCGATACCGATGCTGCCCAGCAGCCATAATGACAACAGGCTGGCGGTCGTCGCGATGTTTTTTGTCCGTAGCATCATCTCCAGGGGCCGTATAGGGACATTAATGCTCAACGCTCCCCAGCTCGTTTCATTTTCCAGTCGATTGTCATCGTGACAGTTCAGGCACTGTTGGTCGGCGGTCAACGGATGCAGCATCCGATAGTAGGGTTGATTGTTAATCTCCGTCAGTTCGGTAATAGTTTGGCGATCATCGCCCTGTTGCTGCAGTTGGGTCTGTTCCCAGTGGTCTGGAGCGTTTTCAGGATTGATGGGGTTCAGGCTGGTGATGTGGCTGTAGACGCTGCTGACCGGAAAGTTACTTTGAATGTGGCTGAGCATCTGGGCTGGAACCATGTGCTGTAACCGCAGTCCATTGCTTGTTTCCACTTGATGCAGACCCGGCCCGGCGGTGGGCAGGTAGATGCCACCGCTGTGTAGATTCCAGCGGCGCAGGCTGTCGGTGTAGGCAAGGGAAAGCTCTGCTGACTGGCGAGCCAATGCTAGAATCTCTTTGTTGCTCTGTTGCTGATGGATGGCGAGTGCCACCAACAGTAGAATGCACCAGAGCCCCTGGCTAAGCCAGGGCAGGCGGCGGGAAAAAAGCAGTTGATCGGTTTTGTCAGCCAGAGATTTCATGGGATCGCTCTATGGAATGGATCAATTCAGGCGAGACGAGAAATTCTTTTATTCGTAGAGCATTATTTTGATGGAAGCCACAATAATATTAAATATTAAAAATTTCAACATAATTAAGCCGGCGAGCCGGCAAGGGTGGTGGAATGACGGCCAGGTCTGCACTGTCTTGATACGCTGGTGTGCGAATTTGGGACGATAACCAGAGTTTTGTGTGCTGGAGTGGAAGCAAATGGAGTGTTTACCCGTTTGTATTTATTTCTAAGTGGTTGAAATGAAAAACTATTCTTTTGAGTGGATAAAAACTGCTAGAACGGCCCTCTTATTGCAGTAGTGCTAAGGCACAGTCTGTGTGTCTGTTATGGCACATAGACTGTGAAAAATATTCTTGCTGGAGCCACGGAGGGGCTATGGTACGGGTGATACAGGGCTGTGAGCAAACGCAGCAGGTTGTCGAGTTGTTGGCACGCTTCGAGCTGAGCTATGAGAGCGATGTTGACGAGCTGCTCGGGGTCTGGGATAGCCATGGCCGGTTGTTGGCAACCGGCGGGCGTCGCCAGGCACTGCTGAAGATGATTGCCGTCGCAGGCGATCAACAGAGCGGAGAGTTGTTTTCCGCGCTGGTCAGTGAGCTGATCCGGCGTGGTTATCAGGACGGCATCGAGACCTTCTTTGTCTTCACCAAACCCCAGAACTACCATAGCTTTTCTGCGGTCAACTTCCGCCTGCTCTGTGTGACGGATCAGGTGGCCCTGCTTGAGCACGGGCCGGGGTTGGCTGCTTATTTCAGGCGCTACCAGGGGCTGCGACGCACGGGAGATAACGGTGGCGTGGTAGTGAATTGTAACCCCTTTACCCTTGGTCATCGCTATCTGATCGAAACCGCTGCCCAGCGGGTTGACTGGCTGTATGTGTTTGTGGTCGAAGAGGATCGTTCCAGTTTTCCCTTCGCTGTCCGTCTCGATCTGGTGCGCCGGGGGGTGGCCGATCTGGACAATGTCATCGTGCTGCCCAGCGGTCCCTATGCCGTCAGTCAGATTACCTTTCCCGGTTATTTTCTGAAAAATTCCGCTCAGGTTGAGCATCAACAGCATCAGGTCGATGCCCAGCTGTTCGCGCGTCATCTTGCGCCCCATTTTCACATTTATCGTCGTTTTGTCGGCAGTGAACCCTACTGTCAGACCACGCAGCGTTATAACGTCGCCCTCAACACCCTGTTACCGGAACAGGGGGTTGAGGTGCATGAGCTGCCACGGGCGACCAGCGCGATCGGGGCGATCAGCGCATCGCAGGTGCGTCGTCTGCTCAGGCAGCGCGCGCTAAATAAATTATCGCAACTGGTGCCGGAAACCACCCTCGCTTATCTGTTGTCTCCGGCATGTGAACAAACCGTTCGGTGGGGGGATTCTCCCGGGAGGCATTGATGGAAATTCGTAATAAGGCACAGGCTGGAACCATGCAGTCCAGCGATATGATGGTATTTGTCGAAGCGGCCGATGAATTGATTATTGAGATCGATTCGACGGTGTTCAAGCAGTTTGAACACCTGATTCGGCAGCGCATTGAGCAGCAATTGAAGGTGTTGGATGTGAGCCGGGGGCGGATTCGCGTCAGTGATCGTGGGGCGTTGGATTATGCCATTGATGCGCGCATCGAAACCGCCGTACGCCGTTCACAGGAGGGTTAAATGAAAAATGCCTGGTTTAAGGAGTGTTCGCAGGGGCGTCGCTTTCTGCTCAAGATCTCGCAAGGGGAATGCCTAGTGGAGAAGTTACAGGCTTTTGCGGCCGAAACGGGCGTGAAAACCGCCGTGATTCTTTCTGCTGTTGGCTCGGTAAGCCATGTCCGTTACCGTGGCATCAAAGCAGGAGCTAAACTGCCGATCACCCCGCCGCGGATAAGTGTTCATGAGGTGGAAGGTCCGCTGGAGCTCCTCGGCTTGGAAGGCAATATCGTCCCCAACGATAAAGGGGAGAGCGACTGTCATCTGCATATTCTGATGGCAAAATCCTCCGGTGAAGTGCTCGGCGGTCATTTGTTTGACGCCAGGGTTTTTGCCAGCTGTGAAATTGTGCTGAGTGAATTTCATGGCGACGGCATTGAGCGGCATAAATCTAAAACCGGCGGTATTTCAACCATCTATCTGGAGGATAGCCATGAGTGATAGCGGTTTTGTCCTGCGGCGCTCTCTATTGTACGTGCCGGGGAATATGCCATCGATGTTGCAGAACGTGCCGGTGTTCGATTGCGATGCGGTGTTTATCGATCTGGAGGATGCGGTTCCTCTCAACGAAAAAGATGCGGCACGCAATCTGGTCAGTCGTTTTATTGCCACCTATACGGAGCGTAACAAAGAGGTGTTTGTCCGTATCAATGCCCTCGATACCGAATGGGGCCTCGATGATCTGAAAAAGGTGCTGCCGTCGCTGCCCGATGGTATCCGGCTGCCTAAGGCCGATACCCCGGAGATCGTTGAGCGCCTCGATACGCTGTTGACGGAGATGGAGGAGGCGCTGGAGGTGGAGATCGGCACCTTCAAGATTATCCCTTCCATCGAAAGCGCCCTGGGGGTGATCAACTCAATCAAGATAGCCCGCTGTTCGTCACGGGTGATCGCTCTGGCCTTTGGTGCCGAGGATTACACCGCCAGTATGGAGATTGAACGGACCAAGAGCGGCGAAGAGCTGTTTCATTCGCGGGCGCGGGTGCTGTGGGCGGCCAAGGCCGCCGGCATTCAGGTCATCGATACCATCTTTGCCGATGTCGGCGACATGGAAAGTTTCCGCACCGAGGTGGCGTTGGTGAAAAATCTTGGCTTTACCGGCAAGTCGCTGGTCAATCCACGCCAGATTGACGTGGTGCATGAGGTGTTTGCCCCGCAAGCGAATGAGATTGTCTATGCCCAGCAGGTGATCGAGGCCATTATCCAGGCGCGCAAGATGGGTACCGGGGTTATCGCTCTTAATGGCAAGATGGTTGATGCGCCGGTGGTCAAGCGGGCGGCGCGGGTGATCAAAACCGCCGTATCGCAGGGATTGCTCGAGTACGAACTCGATGATGAGGTGATTTATGGTGCAAAATAGTCTCGGACGCTGGATTCCCCAGCAGTTTAACGGCAGGGCGTGTCGCCCCTATTGCGACCCATTTTCAGTCCAACCGAATGTTCAGCGCGCGTCACGTGCTCTGCGCCGGGTCAATCCCGGGCAAAGTAAGCTGGTGAGCAATCTCATCGACGCGGTGATTGCATCGGGCCTTAAGGACGGCATGTGTATCTCCACCCATCACCATCTGCGCAACGGTGATGCGTTGCTCAATAACGTGGTCCGGGTGATCGATACCCTGGGGATTCGTGATATCACCATCGCTTCCAGTTCCGTTCATCCGGTTCATGCCGAGCTGATACCCTATATCCACAGCGGGGTGATCCGCGGATTTGAATGTGGCGTCAATGGTCTGATCGGCGAGCTGGCCAGTAAAGGGGAGATCCATTGCCCCATCACCGTCCGTACCCACGGTGGCCGGGCGCGGGCGATGATGAGTGGCGAACTGAAGGTCGATGTGGCCTTTATTGCCGCCCCCTGTTGCGATCTCTACGGCAATATGAACGGTTGCAGCGGCCCGTCGGCCTGTGGTTCGCTGGGCTATGCCTATCCCGATGCCGACTACGCCCATTGCGTGATTGCCGTCACCGACAACCTGCAGCCCTATCCGGTGACACCGATCTCCATCGCCCAGACCCAGGTCGATTATGTGGTGGAAGTGGAACGGTTGGGTGATCCGCAGAAGATCGTCTCCACCACCACCCGCATCACCAGTGATCCCATCGGTTTGATGATCGCCAAGCACGCTGCCGAAGTGATCGAGGCCGCCGGCTTGCTCAAGGACGGGTTTTCGTTCCAGACCGGCAGCGGCGGTACCAGTCTGGCAGTGGCTGATAACGTGCGTAAAAAGATGCTGGCCGCCGGGGTCAAGGGCAGTTTTGGCAGTGGCGGTATCACCAGCTATTTTGTCGATATGTTGGAGCACGGCTTGTTCAACACCCTGTTCGATGTGCAGTGTTTTGATCTTGAGGCGGTGCGTTCCATTGCACGTAACCCGAATCATCTCGAAATCAGCTCCGATATGTACGCCAATCCGTTCAATGGCGGTGGGGTGGTCAATCAGCTCGATGCGGTGATTCTCGGTGCTACCGAGGTGGATGTTGATTTCAATGTCAACGTCAACACCGAATCCAACGGTTATCTGCTCCACAACACCGGTGGCCACAGTGATACCGCTGCCGGAGCCAAGCTGTCGATTATCACTGTACCGTCTATCCGTGGTCGGCTGCCCATCGTTCGCGATGCGGTGACCACCGTGACCACCCCCGGCGAAACCGTTGATGTGATCGTCACTGAGCGCGGTATAGCCGTCAATGACAACCGTCCTGAGCTCAAGCAAGAGCTGCTCAAGCGCAAGCTGCCGGTCAAGGATATCCGCCAACTGCAGCAGGAGATTGTCGCCCTGACCGGCCAACCTAAAGCCGTGGAGTTTGAAGATGATGTTATCGCCGTTATCGAGTACCGCGACGGAACAATCATTGACGCCGTACGCCGCGTTAAGGACTGATATACTGGATGCCCGTGAACAGCGGCAGTGGGAGCTGGATCAGTTTCTACACGCTGGTCACAACACGGTGCTGATGCTGTCTTTGAACTATCCCGGTCCGCAGAAGCTTCCGACGGGCTGCGGGGCATTGATGGCCTGGGCGCAGGAGCAGATCGAGACTGGCCTCGGCGCCATGGCGGTGGTGCAGAGTTGTGATGCCGCCGGCATGTACAGCCTGTTTGTCTGCGACAGGGATAGTGTGGGCTGTAAGCACTATGGTGTCGAAACGGAGTCGGCCTTTGCCGCTGCCCGTCTGCTCGATATCGATGTCTATGGCCGCTGGTGCGGTCAGCTTGATCGCAAAAAACTTGGCTTGCCACCACGCCGCTGCCTGTTGTGCGATCAGGCGGCGGTGGACTGCATAAGGAAGGGACAGCATGACCAGGATGCCGTTGTACGCGCCGCTCAGCGCTACCTGCACAGCTTTTCCCGCTGATCGTCTCAGTGAGGCATTATGTTTTGGTGCCCGCAGTGAACTGCTGCTGACGCCGAAACCGGGGCTGGTGGATCTCTACGACAACGGATCGCATAGCGATCTCGATCTGGTGCGGATGCAGCGCTCCATCGATCTGATGCCGGTATATTATGCCGAACTGCTCAATGAACCACTGGAACCCCTCGATGTGGAGCGGTTACAGGCGATTGGCATGCGCGCTGAAGCACGGATGCGTGAACATTGTGATACCAACACCCATCGCGGTTATCTGTTTCTCAGCGGGATCATCTTGATCGCTCTGCGTCTCGATGGTGATATTCGCCTGGGTATTATTCGGCTGTCGGAACGGTTGTTCAAGGTGCGCAAATCTGAAGACAGCCATGGTCAGCAGGTACGGCAGCGTTATCAGACGGGGGGGATTATCGGCGAATGTTTAAGGGGACTGCCCACGGTCTTTGAACATGCCCTGCCCTGTTATCGGCGTCAACGTCAGCAGCATGGCGATGAGCAGCGAGCGGCACTGGCGATGATGGCCACCTTGATGCAAGTCACCGAAGATACCACCAGCTATCACCGTTGTGGTCAAGCCGGTATTGAACAGGTGCGTGCCGACGGCGTTGAACTGGAGCAGCGACTGCTCGGTGGAGAAACTGTTGAATCCTGGCTGTGCCAGCGTAACAGCTTGTATCAACAGATGAACCTGACCATGGGCGGCGTGGCCGATCTTATTGCCATCTGTTTTGCCCTTGATCGGTTGCAGATTGCAGTGATGGAACCCGCAGGGCAAGACATTCGGGGTCGCGTACCCGGTTTACCTCAGCCAATGTCGCCGTTTAGCAACAAAAAAACATGGATCAAAATGCCATGAACCAAGATCAAGTTCGCGGGTTTCGTCCCGCAGCCGACACACTTTCTTTGCAAAGCCCCCAAAGAAAGTGTGCAAAGAAATGGCTTTGAAAACCAGCCCTCCAGGGGTCGCAGACCCACTTACAATGAGTCGTTTTCCGTTTTGCTTCACCTTGGCGGCAAGTCGCCCTTTAGGTCGACTGAGTTTTCTCTTTTTCTTAAGCTACGGCATTGAGTAACTTGTTCGTTTATCGCTCTCTACTTTTTCCGGTGCGCCGAGCCAAGCTCGGTCATTCTCGCAAGCTGAAAGGAGCTTGCCCTGTCAATTGCTGATTGGACAGGTAGTTGCGGTCTGTCGTGCGGAGATAACAAA
>JAGGYC010000064.1 GCA_021162745.1 Desulfuromonas sp.
ATGGCTAACCTCCGCAAATAGTGTGGTAACTGCTTGCGTAGGTTACACCTGAGTCTTGTTTTTGTCTCAAATGTAATCGCCCGCATTTACCGGTTGCGAGGTTATGCACTTACTATACGAATTCAGGCGATGATATTTCATCATGATCGGTGAGAAATCATATTCGTATAGTCCCTGCTGATATTATTAGATATCAGCAGGGACTGGTGGACGATTAATCACTGATCTTGCTCTCTTCACCCAAAGCGACAATCTTCACAAAGCGCTCAGAACTACGCGCCATAATCTGACCGACAATCTGCGCTTCATCATTCTGATAGGAGTGGAGTAATTCCTTGTGATACTCCATCAACAACTCGTCAATTTGTTCGATGTCGCCTTCATTCGGGTCGTACAACTCCACCTTGGCACCCCAAGCCAGGCGCTGGCGCAGGGCGTCGCGGGTCATTCCCATGCCGTCATCGAGATAGCAGTAGATGGTGCCGCCGGTCATCCCCGAGCAGATCCATGGGCCGGGGTCGCCGAGTACTACCACCCGGCCTGCGGTCATGTACTCAAAGGCAAAACCCTTGAGGTTGGCGTGTCCGGCGAGGTTGGCTTGGATGGCTGCCAGGGGTTGTTCAATGCGGGCACCGAACACCACGTCGGCACCGGACAGGCGGATGCAGGCGCGGCTGTCGGCATCGCCCTGGATGATGAACAGGCCGCTCTGGGCGCCATAGGCCAGACCCTTGCCGACGGAGCCGCCGACGCGGTTGCCGTCGATATTTTCCCCTTTGAGGATGACGATGCGGCCACCGCGCGCGCCCTTTCCGACGCCGTCTTGGGCGCCACCTTCGACATTGAAATTGATGCCATCAATATTGAACGCCGCCAAGCCGTTGCCGGGAATCGAGTCGCGCCGGAAGTGCAGAGACGCCAGTTTGCCGGGCTGGTAACGCCCCTCCTCGTAGCCACGGGTCATGGCTCCAGCCAGGCGGGTGCCGATGGCGCGGTCACAGCTGTTGATGCCGTCATCGACAAAGCGTACCTTTTGTTCCCCTTCGTCAAAGGCGTCGGTGACCAAAGTCGAGAGCAGAGAGGTTAAATAGTTGAGGGGTTTGCGGATCAGCCGGGTATTGTCCTGGCACGGTTGCTGGATTTCACGTGAATCGATGTGCAACAGTTCGTCGAGATCGAGGACGTCATTGCCTCGTTTCTGGATCAGCAGGTTGGATTGGCCGACCAGGTCCTGAGTGCGCTTGTAGCCGAGCTTGGCGGTGATGGTGCGGATCTCTTCGCCGATGGCGCGGAAGAAGGTGGTTTCGTAGATGATGCCGTTTTCCAGCACCCGTGGCACAAAGCGTTTCAGTCCCTTGGCTCGGGCCTCGACCTCATTTTCAATCTGGGTGGCGATGCCGACATGGCAGGTGCCGAGGTGGCAATTGCGGCAGGCGGTACAGCCGATCACCACCATCGGCAGGGTGCCGAAGCCGACGCGGTTGGCACCGAGCAGCATTAGTTTCACAACATCGCGGCCGGTACGGGCACCACCGTCGGCCCACAGCTCCACCTTGTCGCGTAGCCCACAGCAGGACAGGGCGCGATGCGCTTCGCGGACGCCGATCTCCGCCGGCAGACCGACAAACTTTATGGCGTGCTTGCGCGCCGCACCGGTGCCGCCGTCATAACCGCTGATGGTGATGATATCAGCACCGGCCTTGGCGATGCCCATGGCAATGGTTCCGATCCCGGCCACCGCCGGAACCTTGACCGAGATGCGGGCGCGGGGATTGGCGGTGCGTAACTCTTCGATGATCTGGGCCAGATCCTCAATGGAGTAGATATCGTGATTGTTGGAAGGAGAGATCAGCGTCACCCCTTCGCTGGCGTTGCGCGCTGCGGCGATTTTGGCTGTGACCTTGAAGCCGGGCAGGTGTCCCCCTTCGCCGGGTTTGGCTCCCTGACCGGCCTTGATCTCGAGGAAATCCGCTGAATTGAGCAGATCCATGTGGACGCCAAAGCGTCCCGAGGCGATCTGCTGGCCACGGTTATGACGATACTTGCCGAGCATGTCGGGGATCTCACCGCCCTCACCATTCATGCAGATGATGTTGAGTTTTTTGGCTGCTTCGGCATAGATGCGGAAGGCGGTCTCCCCCTGTGAACCGAAGCTCATGGCCGAGATCAGAAACGGCAGATCGTGATCGCCGATGCGGGTATCGACATCTTGGGGATCGACACTGAGTTCATCGCCAAAATCAAAATCGAGCAGATGGCGGATGGCCAGCGGGTGCTCGGTTTCGTAGTCGCCGATCAGCCGTGACAGATCGGTGTAACTCTCCTCCATCTTGGCGACGGCGCCGACCTTTTTCCAGATTTTCGGGTAGAGGCGGAACTGTACCGGAATCGTTTGTTTCTGTTTGCTGCGGACAATGGTGGTACGGCTGCGGTTGTTTTCTTCAAGCCGACTGAAGGTCAGGCCGCTGTCGGCCGAGCCGCAGAAATTGGGTGTTTCGAAGATATTGACCAGTTCGGGACTGAGACCGATGGAGGAAAAATATTTGCCGTAGCCGCCGATCTCGTGGGTACCCATGGTCGACATCACTTTTTCGATCCCTTTGGTGAGGACCGCCAGCAGGTTGTGCAGGCCGTTGTCCTCTTCGTCTGCCAGTTCCCACAGCATGTAGGGGCAGGCGGCATCGGCACCCATGGCGACGGCGAACAGGATGTCGTGTAAATTGCGCAGCGCGCCGGAGCGTAGAATGATCGCCGTGGAGCGACGCAGGCTCTGTCTATCGCTGCCGCGTTCGACTTTCAGGGTGTTGTTGATAGCGCTGACACACAGGGCCGGATCGATAAAACTCTGGGTGGTCGTAAAGGCACGGCTGTCATCGACCAGAAGCAGCTGGCAGCCGCGACGTACCGCTTGCAGCGCTTCCTGCTGTAGGCGCAGCAGGGCTTGCTCAATCGATTCCTCTTTTTTCAGGGTAGCCGATAGCCGTTTGCTGCGTCGCCCTTTGCCGGGCTGGTAGAGGGCCAGCAGGGCTTCGATGGAACACAGGCCGAACTTCTTAGCGGTTTGATCTTGTTGTGGGTTGACCGCAGTTCGCAAACCACCGGTCAGTAAGGGGGCACTCAGGGCTGTGGCCGGTTGTAAACGGCCACGCCATCGCGGCCTGGGGCCGATAAAAATCCGGGTGGAGAAATGTTCCGTTTCCCGTTCGCGGTCGATGGCCGGATTGGTGACGACGGCCACCTGCTCCTTGAAGTAGTCGGCCATGTTCTGGTGGCTGATGGCCAGGGCCGCCAGCGGGCCGTCGTAGCCCAGCGAAGCGATGGGATCCTGCCCTGAACGGAGCACCTCTTTGAGGTTGATCATGTCGCTGCGTTTCCAGGCAAAACCGGCCAGCAGGTTGTCCTGCTGGAAGCTGTTCATCTTATTGAAATGATCGGATTCCCTGATGGTCTCCATCGGTAGATCCGTTGCTTCCTTCATCTGGGCGCTGTGACGGACGAGATCGGTACGGCGGTGCAAGCGTTGGAACACCACATCGCGCAGTTGATCGTGATAAAAGACTTCAATTCCTTTTTTGGGTTGAAGGTGCAGGGCCAGTTTCTCACCGGGGGCGAGCACCTTGGGGTCAGCAAGGATCTCCTCCTGGGGGACAACACCGGCTTCGGAGGAGGCGAAATAGAACTTGTTGGTCTCGCCAAACCACAGCGGGCGCAGGCCCATGGCATCGACGCTGAACACGCATTGATCGCGCCAGCGGGTGATGACGGCGGCGGGGCCTTGGGCGCTGGCGGTGAAGAAGCGGCGCAGCAGGTTGTACATCTGCTGTTGTTCGCTGTTGAGCTTGGCGGTTTCGGTGAAGATGGGGGGGAAGCAGACTTCCATCGCTTCATAGAGGCTGAGACAGTGGATGTGGATCAGCCCTTCAAGTGTGCGGTTGAGGTCTTGAGAATCACTGCCGCCCGCTGGCAATGACAGGCCGAGCATACGTGCCTCTTCGCGCAGACGGGCGATGGTGTTGATTTCACCGTTGTGTCCGAGGAGGCTGAACGGTTGAGCACGCAGCACCGTCGGTAGGGTGTTGGTCGAAAAGCGGCTGTGGCCGATGGTGGCGGCGGACTGGAACTCTTTACGCTTGAGTTCAGGATAGTAGAGGCTGAGGATTTCCGGTGCGCCATGCACCTTGTAGGCAGTGACGGTGTTGGACATGGAGGCGACGTGGATGGGGAACTTCTCTTCCAACGTGACATGTAGTTGGTACAGTTTACGGTAGCAGTCGCGAGGGTCGCTGAACAGCAGCGCCAGCTGGAAAAACAGCGGTTCACCGGCCTTGGCCATGGTTGACAGCGCCTCGTTGCGCACCTGGCCACGACGCTCGATGAGAATCTCGGCTCCGGCGCGGCCGCATTGGGTGATGATCCGTGTCAGCAGTTGTTCGTCTTTGTCCAGTGCTTCGCGCGGAATCAACAGGTGGCCGACGGCAAAGGCTTCGTTGTCGGCCAGGGCTGGATCTTTGCCCTCTTTTTCCAGATTCTCACGCCACAGGCGACGGGGGATGTCGGTGAGAATGCCGCAGCCGTCGCCTTCGCCGCTGATTTCACCGGCGCGGTGGCCCATTTTAATCAGGGCATCGATGGTGCGCTGCACATTGCCGTGACTGGCGTAACCACTTTTATTGAAATAGCCGATGATGGCGCAGGCATCGCGCTCTTCGGGGATTAAGCCGGATTTGTTCGGATCGGGGATGGGCATGGCAACGTCTCCTTGAGCCCGAAGAGGAGAGCCGGGCCGAATGCAGAAACAGGTGCCACGGCGTATAGCTGTGGCGCCTGTTGTTTACAACGAGCGGGTTAAATCTGATGGTCTCGCAAAAACGAATGAGATGGCTAAGCAAAAATTTCGTCCGATAAGGCGTAGTGGCTTTTCAAGGGTGAAGGCATACATGTTGTATGTCGAGGTCTTGAAAAAGTGCTGCAACGCAGTAGGGCGGACTTTTTGCGACGCCATCAAATCTGTGCCAGCAGGGCGTCGATATCGGCGGCGCTGATCTCACCGCGAGCGATGCGGGCCGATTCCACCAGTACGTTGCGACGTTCCCCTTCGGCAACATTACCGGTCAGGTGATTGACGACGTGTAGCTGCTCCATGTCGGGGGCCATACAGACCACCTTGGCACCAGCACGATTGAGAGCGAGAAGAGTGATAACTGCTTCATGGATTTCGCTGCCGTCAAATACGCCACAGCCAGCTAATACAATACCAACCTTTGCCATAATGCTCTCCTTATTTAGATCAATATTTCATCAAATCAAAATCAGTGGATAGGTCGTGAATTACTAATTTTTTGAGTATAGCACAGCAATGGCGCGCGGCTGGATTTCGCTGCGCACACTATAGCCGTGGGGTTCGGTGGAATCGTAGTAGACCGAATCGCCGGGATTGAGGATCATCACCTGGTCACCGTGGTGAAATTCGAGCTGTCCTTCAAGGAGGTAGAGAAACTCCTCGCCATCGTGACGAACCAGCAGCTCGTCACTCCACTCGCGGGCAAAAAACTGGACATCAAACGGCTCCATGTGGTGATGGGTTTTGCCGTAGGCCCGTGAATTATAGGTGTAGGATTGACCAGCGTGGTCATGGTCGGCACGTAGTTGCCGACCATGCTGTTCGCCGGCGCGAATCAGGATACATTTACTGTCGTCGCGCTCATCCTCGAAGAAACAGCTGAGGTTGACTTCAAAGGCCTTGGCAATCCGCAGCAGTGTTGCCAGTGGCGGGATCACCTGATTGTTTTCAATCTGCGAAAGCAGTGGTTTCGACAGGCTGGTCTTGTCGGCCAGGTCTTGCAGGGTCATGCGCCGTTCCTGACGCAGGTTGCGGATCTTCATGCCGATTTGCAGCTCTTTGACTTCTTCGCGAATATTATCCATGGGCGTACCTGTGTTAGATCCGTTTGGGATCAGTTTTAGGGGTAGAGGCGGGCGACAAATTCGGCTACACAGGCCGGTTTTGTTGACCCTTTAATTTCTACGACAATTGAATAGATCACCTCGACGGCATTCGTGACCGCCGTGGCGCTTATCAGCGTTGTGTGAGCCCGGACTCGGCTGTTGACGGTGACCGGAGCTGGAAAACGGACGCGGTTCAAACCATAGTTTACCCTCATTTTCATGCCGGGGTAATTTTTTTCAAAAAAATCGGGATGATTGCTTTGGGTCAGATAGGGGAGCAGCGATAACGTCAGGTAACCATGGGCGATGGTGGTGCCGTAGGGTGACTGCTCGGCGGCACGTTGCGGATCTATGTGAATCCACTGTTCATCACCGGTGACGGCGGCAAATTGGTCAATGCGCTGCTGGGTGATCTCAAGCCACGGGCCGATATGGATCTCCTGGCCCAATTGTGGCGTCATGAATACAATTAACTGTTGTAAGGCGTCCATAGCTTTTCCTTTCGTAACTATTCAGCCCGATACGCTGGCAACGCCCATTCCAAGGGACGTGTCAAGCCCATCCCTGGGTACTTAACTGCCGCCATCCGGGCGGCAGATACCCTTTCCATGGGCATCACCAGCGTATCTATCAGTTATGCTGGATAGTTACTTCCTTTCTAGATATCAACCCCGAGAACAATACGGACTACGTAACCGATGAGAAAGCTCAGTCCGGCAACTCCGAGGCTGAGGGTGGCCATTTCTTTGAAGCGATCCTTGAAGGTCAGGCCCTGGGCGATGGCGATATAGCCGTTAAATCCGGCGATGATCATCACTGCGATCAGCAGACTGAACAGCAGGCAGACAAAGTAGTGACTGAATACCAGGAACGGAATGATTAATAAAAAGACCGTTATCACATAGGCGGCTCCGGTGTAGGCCGCTCCCTTGATGGGGTGGTTGTCTTCACTGTCACGGTTTTTCATCGACAGGTATTCGGAGCTGGCCATGGACAGTGAGGCGGCAATGCCGGTGATCAGACCCGCCAGGGCGATGAGCTGGGTGTTTTGCAGCGCCAGGGTCAGTCCTGCCAGGACTCCGGTCAATTCAACCAGGGCATCATTGAGGCCGAGAACGATGGAACCGGTATAGCGCAGCCGTTCTTCATCGAGCATTTCCAGCAGTTTAAGCTCGTGCTCTTTCTCTTCTTGGGCCACCTGTGCCGCTTCGGGAAATTCTTCACTCAGCAGGCGATAGTTTGTCTGCGCCCCCACCTCGCCGCGCTCCATCAATTTCATGCCGAAGGTAAAACCGAAGATCAGGCTGATCAGGTAAAACAGCCAGATTTTAATACGATCCGGCGCCACGTCGGTCAGGGTATGTTTTTTCCAGATTTCGTAGTGGCGCAGTTCCTCATCGCCAATCTGTTTGAGGATCTCGGCATTCTGCGGGCTGCGGATGGTTTTAGCCAGTTTTGTATAGATATGGTGTTCGGTGATTTCGTTTTTTTGCAGGGAGAGCAGGTAGCTTTTGGTTTTTTCAGTCATGGTCAGCACATCCAGGGTGTGAGTGGAGCTGTTTGATCTCGTTTGATGCGGCAAGCGGCGGTCATGCCAAGACGAGGGCAGCGGCTCCTGGTTAGGTGTATTG
This sequence comes from Desulfuromonas sp., assembly GCA_021162745.1. GTDB lineage: Bacteria > Desulfobacterota > Desulfuromonadia > Desulfuromonadales > Desulfuromonadaceae > Desulfuromonas. The sequence goes on from JAGGYC010000064.1 coordinate 7,578, forward strand.
AAAAGGGCATTGCTTATTCTAGTCAGGCTATTATAGCCATACTGGTTGAAAGAAGGAAGATTCAAAAAGATGATCGTATACAGAATACAGGGAATAAATAGATGTTTTTAGTCGTTTTTTACCTATTATTGCATAAATGTGAATTGACATCATATTAGGTTCGATGTAGAAAGGGGATCTGATAGTTTCAATGAATTGTTATGGGTGTTCGAAAAAAGGAGTTGAGTGGATGAAGAATTTGTTATTTGCGGTATTGGCTGTTGTCTTTGCTTTTGTGCCTGTGTTCTTGGCTCAGCAAGATGGAACCACCGCGCCGATCACCAAAGTCGAAGTGCTGGAAGCAGGAATGTACAAATACGAAGGCGCGACCAAGGGCTTTGTTACGTTTGATCACAATATGCACAATGAAGCCTTGGAAGATGATTGCAGCAGCTGTCACGAAGGTGAGCCGGCCAAGATCGATGTCTCCAACATGTCTGCCGGTCACGGTCTGTGCGGTGGCTGTCATGAGCAGGTTGACGATATGAAGGCCTGTGCAACGTGTCACAGTAAGTAACGCATCTTTTTCGTAATGCGTCATAAAGGGGAGGTGGCCGATGGCTGCCTCCCCTTTTTATGTTGTGCGGAGATTGAGGAACATGGAACAGGCGACTACGACGGTATTATTTGATCTCGATGGAACGTTGTTAAACGTCGATATGCACCAGTTTGTCCCCGATTATCTCAATGGCTTGGCGGAGTGTATCGACCCGGAGATGTCGAGCGAACCTTTTGTGCAGCGGATGATCGAGCGCACTATGCAACGCTTGCATGTCAGTGATGGTTCCCAGACCAACGAGCAGTTTTTTCTCCAGGTTGCACAGCAGGATCTCGGTATCAGCGCCCAACAGTTTCATCACGGACTTGAGCAGTTTTATCAACAACGGATGGGGCAATTGAAACCGTTGATTCAGCCCTTGCCGTTGGCGCGGAGAATATTGCAGCGCTGTGTTGATCAGGGGTTGGAGATTGTGATTGCTACCAATCCGGTTTTCCCCCGGCCGTTGGTGGAGGCACGTTTACAGTGGGGTGATCTGGCAGATTTTGAGTTTAGCTGGGTGACCAGTTTTGAAAACAGCAGCTACTGTAAGCCCAATCCCCACTATTTTGCCGATATTCTGGAAAAGCTGCAACGCACGCCGCAGCAATGTCTGATGGTCGGCAATGATCCCGAGCACGATCTCAGTGCCACTCAACTGGGCATTACCACGTTTCTCGTTGATACCTGGCTGATCGAACGTGATAAAGGTTTTGTCGCTGATTATCGCGGCAGTCATCTCGATCTGTTCCGTTTTCTTGGCCAGTTGGATTCAGCTGTATGATCCATCGGGGCAGAATTGTTCAATCAGATTGCTAAGTTTGACAATGGGGTTGTTTTTGGTTACTCTTCCGAAGTACGGTGCACGGCTCCGCAAGCCGACGCCGCCCTGGTGCAAGAACCCTTGCTAATCGCAATAGGAGATGTTCATGGCGCGACGTGTAGAAGACCCTGAGCTTGCTTTCCGCCTGGCACGAGCCATCGTGTCGGATATTGCCCTTTACAATCCCGATAAGGTGAGTGAAGGGATCAAGAACGATAACATTTTTGAACTGCTGGCTGACGAGCTTCAGGAAGGGCGAGATCATTTTGCTGAACGCGTTTCAGAGCTGTTGGAGAAGCGAGATCAGTTGTTTGATCGTGCTATTGTTGACGTCATGATTAAACAGGCCGGTAAAATAGAAAGTTCTATCTGGTAAATGGGTGAAAATCTGGAGTTTTACTTTGAACCGGGCCAGGCGTCAGAACGTTTGGACCGGTTTTTGGCGCATAGTCTGCCGGACTTGACTCGCTCACAGTTAAAAAAACTGGTGGATGAAGGTCAGGTGACCGTTGACGCTCAAAATGTCAAGGCGGGAACCCGATTGCGTGGTGGTGAAAATATTGCCGTAACGATACCTGCAGCAGAGACGGTTGAGGCTATCGCCGAAGACCTCCCCCTTGAAATTCTCTACGAAGATTCCGATCTTATTGTGATCAATAAGGTTGCAGGCATGGTAGTTCATCCCGCTTGTGGGCATGCCCGTGGCACGTTGGTGAATGCGTTATTGTTTCATTGTCGTGATCTCAGTGGAATCGGTGGTGAGTTGCGACCAGGGATCGTCCATCGTTTGGATAAAGATACCTCCGGTGTGATGGTGGCGACTAAAAACGATTTTACGCACAACCATCTGGCGGCTCAGTTTAAAGATCATAGTATTCAGCGTCGCTATCTCGCTCTGGTGCATGGTCAGGTGGCCAATAGCCGTGGTACGATTGATGAGCCTATCGGTCGTCATCCAACCCAGCGCAAAAAAATGAGTTCTAAGACACGTGCTGGTCGTCGTGCCGTGACCCATTGGCAGGTGTTGCGTCGCTATGATGTCGATCGGATGACCCTGATGGAGATGCGCTTGGAAACAGGGCGTACCCATCAGATCCGCGTTCATCTGTCGGAGATGAATCTGCCGCTGGTCGGTGATCCGCTGTATGGAAACCGGACTCGGGCTAATGCCATCAATGACTTAGAGGTGCGCCAGATGGTTCAGCGGTTGCATCGTCAGGCACTTCATGCCCGTCTGCTCGGTTTTATTCATCCGCGTAGTGGCGAATATATGGAGTTTACCAGCCCGCTGCCTGACGATTTATCGACAATTGTTTCTTTTCTGGATGACAAATATGGTGTAGAACATTCGTCCCTGTCTGCTACCTTTAAACCAATTGTTAACAGTGCAGACGAAAATGGATAACGGAGAATCAAGCATGAATCTGACAAAATATGGAAAAATCAGCTGCCTGCAGGCCAAATGGTGCGAAGGTCAATCGTTGGTCGCCGGAGTGACAACACGCAACGGCGGAATCAGCCGCCCGCCCTATAATTCACTCAACCTCGGCAGCAATACCGAGGATGCCGCTTACAACGTTGATGCAAACCGTTCGACGTTGCTTAATGCGTTTGATTTGTCGATGCATCAGCTGTTGCTGGTCAAGCAGGTTCATGGCTGCGATATTCTGGTGGTGGACAAAAAGAACCATGATGTCAGTCATTTTCAGGATGTCGAGGCTGATGCGATCATCTCCGATCAGCCGGGTCTGATGCTGGGCATCACCATTGCCGATTGCTATCCGGTACTGGTATTTGATCCGATCAAGCGGGTTGCAGCTGTTATTCATGTCGGCTGGCGTGGTGCTTCCAACGGGATTATCGGTAAGACCATCGACGCGATGCAGCGGGAGTTTGGTTGTGATGCTGCCGAGTTGAAGGTGACTGTTGGTCCGGGCATCAGTGCTGAACGCTATGTGGTTGGCAAAGAGGTGCGCGATGCATTCCGTGATGGTGTCGGTTCTTGGCCCCAGATTGCTGAGGAGATTGAATTCGGCCAGTGGAAAGTCGATTTGCAACTGAGTTGTCAGCTGCAGTTAGAGGCCGCAGGGATTGCGAATAAAAACCTTGAACTGGCCAATGCTTGTACCTGGAGCCAGAGGGAGCTGTTCTTCTCCCATCGCCGCGACGAAGGAATGACCGGTCGGCAGATGGGTTTTGTGCTGTTCAATGAATAAATCTGCAAACCGTACAGTGAGATAAAAACAAAGAGCGAAGCTGATAGCTTCGCTCTTATTGTCTGTGCTCGCAGGTTCTGAACTATTTCCGCCAGAAAGACGGCAGGAACAACACCAGTACGGTAAAGAGTTCCAGACGACCGAGTAACATACACAGGATCAGCACACATTTGCCGAACTCGGAAACCTGTGCAAAGTTGTCTGCCGGGCCGACACTGCCCAGGCCGGGACCGATGTTGCTTAGGGTGGCGATCACCGCCGTCGCGCCCGAAACCAGATCCATGCCGCTGGCGGCCATCAAGAAGGAGGCGACAACAAACACCGCCATAAACAGGGCGAAAAAGCCGAGAATCGCTTGCATCACCTCCGGGTCCACCGCTTTGTCGCCCAGTTTAACCAAGCGGATGGCGCGTGGGTGGATAAGGCGGTAGAGTTGGACGGTGCCGTGTTTGAACAGTAACAATAACCGCGCCACTTTCATGCCGCCACCCGTCGAGCCGGCACAGCCGCCAACGAACATCATAAATACCAGCAGGTATTGGGTAAGCACCGGCCATAGCTCGAAATCGGCGGTGCCGAATCCGGTGGTGGTTAAAATCGAGGTGGTCTGGAAGGCGCTGTAGCGCAGGTTGTCGAGCAGCGAATCGTAGACAGTGCCCTGATTCATCAGCATCAGTACCGCCGTGGCCATCAGGGTGATCAGCAGGTAAAAGCGGAACTCCTCGTTGCGGAAGTATTCGCCGACCCTCCCCTTGAGGGCGTAGTAGTGCAGGGAGAAATTCACCCCGGCTAAAAACATGAACAGGGTAATTACCCAGTCGATATAGGCGCTGTTATAGGCGGCGACGGAGGCATTGCGGGTAGAAAAACCGCCGGTGGCCAGAGTGGCAAAGGCGTGGCAGATCGCATCGTAAAACGACATGTCGCCAGCCATCAGTAGCAGGGTTTCGATGGCGGTCAATATAACGTAGACACCCCACAGCAGTTTGGCGGTATCCTGAATACGTGGCTTCAGGCGGTCGGCTGTTGGCCCCGGCACCTCGGCCTGGAACAGTTGCATGCCGCCGACGCCGAGCATCGGCAGGATCGCCAGGCTGAGGACGATGATCCCCATGCCGCCCATCCAGTGGGTTAGTGCGCGCCAGAACAGGATGCTCTTCGGCAGGCATTCGATCTCGGTGAGGATGGTTGAACCGGTGGTGGTGAAGCCGCTCATGGTCTCAAATACGGCATCTAGTGGTGATGGGATCGCCCCCGAGATAATAAACGGCAGGGCACCAAACAGGGCAAAGACCAGCCAGCCAAAGGTGACGACGGCAAAGCCTTCACGTACCGACAACTCCTTCTTGGTTTTGAACAGCTTAAACAGGGTGTAGCCGGTGAGCAGGCAGGTCAGCGATGACCAGATAAAGGCCATGGCGGTGCCGTCATGGTAGTAATAGGAGAAAGGGATCGGGATCAGCAGTGTTAATGACAAGCAGGTCAGGAGTACCCCGAGAATATGAAAAACAAATAGTATGTTCATTTAGTCTCGTCTAGTCGAAAAATTTCTCTACTTTTGTCAGTGCGTCGGGCAGGGCAAAGACAACGATACGATCTCCGACGGACAGTTGAGAATCGCCGGTGGCGATTTCGTGGCTGGTACCGTGGACAATGGCGCCGATGATTGCGTCTTTGGGGAAATGCAGATTTTTAAGTGGGGTGTTGATAAAGGCGCTGCCCTGTTTGACTTCGAATTCAAGCACTTCTGAGTTGCTGCCCTCAATGGTGGCCAATGAGATGACATCGCCGCGGCGTACATATTTGAGGATGGCTCCGGCAGCGGACAGGCGTGGCGAGACACAGGCGTCAATGCCCAGGGTCGGTGCCAGATTGAGCAGTTCCGGTTTGTTGATCAGGGCCAGGGTCCGGCTGGCGCCGTGCTGTTTGCATAGCAGTGAACAGAGGATGTTGGTCTCATCTTTACCGGTGACGGCAATAAAGGTGTCAGCGCTGTCGATCCCCTCTTCGAGCAGAGCGTGAATGTCGGTGCCGTCGGCCTGGATCACCATGGTTTTTTTCAGTTTGGCCGAGATTTTACGACAGCGTTGCTCGTCGCGATCGACCAGACGGACATCAAAGTGCTGTTGCTCCAATTGTGCCGCGATCCGTACGCCTATCTGGCTGCCGCCGAGGATAAATATCCGTGGCAGGCGTTTTTTCTTTTTGTCGCCGGGTTCAAGCAGGTATTGAATTGCCGGCAAATCATTTTGATGGGCGAACAGAAAAATGCTGTCACCGTCTTGAATATTGTCTTCACCACGTGGGATAATGGTTTCTTCGTCGCGGGTGATGGCGGTGACGACAAAGCGGTACATGCCTCGCAATTCGCCTAGTTCGCGCAGGGTCATGCCGCACAGCGGACTCTCTTCGTCGATGCGGTAGCCGAGGAACTGAATCGTGCCCTCGACAAACTCTGCAACGTCAAAAGCACCGCTGCGACAGGTGATATTAATCATCTCGTCGGCGACTTCGTCGGCCGGATTGATTAACAGATCGATACCGAGTTTTTCTTTGGAGAGGATCGCGCCATGGCTGCGATACTCAATGCTTTTGACTCGGGCAATGCGTGTTTTTACACTGTATTCGCGCGCCAACAGGCAGGCGAGGATATTGACCTCGTCAAGATCGGTAACGGCGATGAAGATATCGATGTTTTTAATGTCGGCTTGTTCGAGAATTTCAGCGCTGGCGCCATTGCCGTTGAGTCCCATGACATTGAGGCGATCCTGAGCTTGGCGAAGATGAGCTTCGTCACGATCGATCAAGGTGACTTCATGTCCCTCCATGGAGAGACGCTCGCACAGGAAATAGCCGACCTGGCCTGCTCCGACGATGAGTATTTTCATAAGGTTAGGTACGCTCCAAATGTGCTATTTTGTAACGTGGTGCCATGTGGTGTTGACTCTATAGCGACGAACAAAGCTATACTTCGCATAGATCGCAAAAACTTGCAAGAGCGGGCTTGTTATTCCAATAATATCAGTCGGTTATCTGTTGTTTTTTATGGGTAAGGAAAATGGCCAAAGCATGAGTTTTTATCTTGATGTTCCAGAAGAAGAATTACGTAAAGAGCGGGCCAAGGCCCGTGAGTTAAGAAAAACCGGCTGGTGGAAAAACCGCATTGCCGGCGGTGTTTGTTATTACTGTGGTGAGACTTTTGCTCCCAAAGAGCTGACCCTCGATCATGTCGTACCGCTGGTGCGTGGCGGTAAGACGACCAAGGGCAACTGCGTTGCCGCTTGCAAAGCCTGTAACAGTAAGAAAAAGGATCTGCTGCCCAGCGAGTGGGACGAATATCTTCAAATGTTACAACACAAGGAGTGATGGCGTCGCAAAAAGTCCACCCTCCTGCGTTGCAGCGTTTTTTCAAGACATCGACATACAACATGTATGCCTTCACCCTTGAAAAAAATACTACGCCTTGTGGGACGAAATTTTTACTTAGCCATCTGATTCGTTTTTGCGAGATCCTCAAGGAGTAGCATTGGTTGAGCGATTCAAATTTTTCAGTACACTTAATTTCTTGCGCACGCCAAGCGGCGGTGGCATAGTCGGCGCATGTCAAAAGCTTACACTGTTTACTCCCAATATTTGAAGCAACGTTTCGATGGCCGTGTGCATAAAATTTCGGTCGATGCCGGTTTTTCCTGCCCCAACCGGGGAGGGGACAGAACTGTCGGCGGTTGTCTGTTCTGTGAACCTAACGGCTCGGGATCGTTTGGTATTGCCCGGCGGCTGAGTATTGCCGAGCAGGTTGACCATGGCAAAGAGGTGATGATCCGCAAGTACAAAGCTAAATATTTTATTGCCTACTTCCAGCCCTTTTCCAATACCTATGCCCCGGTGGAGCGGTTGCGCCGGCTTTATGATGAAGCTTTATCGGTAGAGAGGGTGGTGGGGCTGGCCATCGGCACCCGACCCGATTGCCTGGCTGACGATGTTCTCGATTTACTCCATCATTATCATCAGCGCACCTACCTGTGGTTGGAAATAGGTGTTCAGAGTTGTCATGACCAGACCTTGCAGTTTTTGCGCCGTGGTCATGATTACGACTGTTTTCTGTCAGCCTATCAGCGTGCAAAGCAGCGCGGCCTGCAGGTGTGTGCCCATGTGATTCTTGGTTTGCCCGGCGAAAGTCGTCAGCAGATGTTGGCCACGGCCGATGAGATGGCGCGTTTGCAGGTCGATGGCATTAAAATCCATCTGCTCCATGTCCTTAAGGATACCGCTCTTGGTGATATGTATGAGGCCGGGGAGTTTGAGCTTCTGGATCGGGACGCTTATGTGCAACTGGCGGTCGATTTTATTGAGCGGCTTTATCCCGGAACAATGATTCAGCGCCTGACGGGGGATGGACCGCGCGATATCCTGCTGGCACCACGCTGGTCGCTGAAGAAGTTTGAGGTTCTTAATGCTATCGATAATGAACTTGAATGTCGGGGAACCGTCCAGGGGAGCCTCTGTCGTTATCAATAAAAATGATGTCGTTGTGGGGTGATATCGCTCGCGGGTGGGCTTACTGGTGGAGAGCTGAAGTCGTAGAAACGGGCGGTGGTGGGCTTGTCTCTGCAACGCCTTCCCAGGAGATGAAGACGAGTGAAGCCCATAAAATGCTGATGAGTAGAACGAATATCCGTGACATGGCGGCTAACATACACGAATCGAGTAATGGAAATCAAGCACTGCTTGAGAGAGAGATGGTTAGGGCTGATTAATGGATTTGTCTGGGCTCAATGAACCGCAGCGTGAGGCGGTTTTACATACTGAGGGTGCATTGCTGGTGCTGGCGGGAGCTGGTTCTGGAAAGACGCGGGTGATCACCTGTCGAATCGCTTATCTGCTGCAGAGCGTTGCGGCACAGCAGATCGTTGCCTTGACCTTTACCAATAAGGCCGCCAAGGAGATGCGCGACCGGGTCATTGAACAAGTGGGGCGTAAAAGCGCCAAGGGGCTTATTGTTTCCACCTTTCATTCGCTGGGAGTGCGGATTCTGCGCCAGGAGATTGAGCGCCTCGGCTATAAAAGGAATTTCTCCATCTACTCGGCCTCCGATCAATTGCGCCTGGTGCGCGATCATGTCCAGGGCCGACTGCTCGGTCAAGGTGGCGGCGTCGATCCCGACCGCGTGTTGTGGCTGATCTCCCAGGCTAAAAATGCCCTGCTCGGGCCCGAGGACTATCAGCCGAGTTCCCGCGATGAATATGAGATCATTACCGCCGAGGTTTATCCCCGTTATCAGCGCTCTCTCAAGGCCTGCAACGCCATCGATTTTGACGATATCCTGTTATTGACCATCCGCCTGTTTCAACAGTTTAGCGAGGTGCTCGATCATTATCGTCAGCAGTTTCGTTACATGATGGTCGATGAGTATCAGGATACCAATGTCGTCCAGTATAAGATGCTCAAAATGCTCAGCTCAAAGCATCACAATCTGTGTGTGGTCGGTGACGACGATCAGTCGATTTACGGCTGGCGCGGTGCCCAGCCTGGTAATATCCTTGATTTTGGAAAAGATTTTGACGGTGCACGGGTGATCAAGCTGGAACAGAACTATCGCTCCACGGGCAATATTCTTGCCGCTGCCAATGCCTTGATCGTTCATAACAAGGATCGCCATGGCAAGCGGTTGTGGACGGCGGATGAAGATGGCGCCGATGTGGTTTATCGTTGCTGCGATGATGGTGAGGACGAGGCGATGGCCGTGGTTGAGACGATCCATCGCGAGCGTTTCCGTCATCAGCTGGAGTATCGTGACTTTGCTATCCTCTACCGTACCAATGGTCAGTCGCGGGCCTTTGAAGAGCAGCTGCGTTACGAAAATATCCCCTATGTGTTGATTGGTGGACAGCAGTTTTTTGACCGTAAAGAGGTCAAGGACGCCCTGGCCTATCTCAAGGTGTTGTCAAATTCCCGCGACGAGGTGAATTTGCTGCGTATTCTCAACTATCCCAAACGGGGCATTGGTGAAACCTCGGCCGAGCGCTTGATTCAGGCCTCGGTACAGAGTGAAGAGCCGCTGTGGGAGGTGTTGAGGAACCTGGATCTGGTGGCTGATCTTGGCGATAAACCGATTCAGGCAATTCGCGATTTTGTCGAGTTGATGGAACGTTATCGGCGTCGTTTCAGCCAGCCGGGGCAGTTGGTTAATGTCGCTCAGGAGCTGTTTCGCGAACTGAAACTGGAGGAAGAACTGTACCGTCAGGCCGATGATCCACAGAAGGCGCGGCGGCGGGTTGAAAACCTTCACGAGGTGGTCAATGCCATCTCCTCCTATGTTGATCGTGAGCCGGTGGCGACCCTCGGCAGTTTTCTCGAAAAGGTGTCGCTGCTCGATCGCGATGAGCCGACACGGGGGAGCAAAGAGGAGAAATTGAAGCAGGATGCCGTGGTGCTGATGAGCCTCCACTCCAGTAAAGGTCTCGAATTCCCATGTGTTTTTCTGGTTGGGTTCGAGGAGGGTAGCCTGCCTCACAGTAAAATTCTTGAGGAGGGCGATGATGTTTCCGAGGAGCGGCGGTTGTGCTATGTCGGTATGACTAGAGCACGGCAGCAGTTGATGTTGCTCGGTGCGGCACGGCGGAAAAAATACGGAAAATTGCAGCCACGCCAAGCCAGTCGTTTTCTGGAAGAGATTCCAGAACAGTTGCTGGAGAAAGAACAGGCCGGTTTGCGTGAAGCTGACCCCGAAGAGCAGGAGTCCATGGCGTCGAATTTTTTCAGTGGGATCAATGACATATTAAAATGATAAATACTTAATATGGTTGATGGTTTTTAAGTTATCTGGTTAAATATCCGATACGCTTAACAGCTTGCCGAATGAATGTTCAACCCCCAGTGAGACACAGGAGGCTAAACTGCAGCTTTTCAAAAAGAAAGTCACCCATGCAGGTGTGACCGGCTTAACCTTTTTTTCCGATGGTTTGGCTCTTGTCCACATCACCCACAGTGATGAAGGGGGCTACCGGCTGCGCTTGGCTGAGTGTGTCTCATGTGGTGAAGACGAACGCCCTGCAGCCCTTCAGCAGTTGGTTGAACAGCACTCGCTTCAACACAGTCGCTGTGTCGCGGTGATGGCACGTGGTAGCTATAATTTGATTCAGATCGATCAACCCGATGTGCCCGGCGACGAGATGCGCGAGGCCGTGCGCTGGCAGATCAAGGATCTGCTTGATTTCCCTGCCGAACAGGCGGTGGTTGACACCTTTAGCAGCGAAGTTTTCGCTGGCCATGAGTTGTCCTTTGCCGTTGCCGCCTCTGAGGAAAAGGTGTGGGGGGTGGTTAACGCCATACGTGATACCCAGCTTGATCTCCAGGCCATCGATATCCCGGAATTGGTCCTACGCAGTGTTGCCGCGCAACTTCCCGAAGATGAACGGGGGGTGGCGCTGTTCAGCTTGTGGAAGGACAGTGGTCTGATCACCATCAGCCGTGGCGGCGAGTTATGCATGGCCCGGCGGATTAACCTCGGGGTTATGGAGCTGATTGCCGCCGCCGATCCGACAGCCATTGATGGTGTTGAGATCTCCGAAGCCCAGCAAAATATCCTCGATTCCGTGGTGCTGGAGATTCAACGTTCTCTCGATTACTATGAGAGCAGCGTTTCACGACAGCCGGTCTCAGCGGTTGTTATTGCCCCCCTGACCGATGATGTCCCCGGTCTGCAATCCTACCTTGATACCTATCTGACCCCCGAAGTTCGATCCCTAGATGTTGCTTCGTGGCTTAGCGATTGTGCCCTGAGCACAGCCGAGCAATCACGCTGTTTGTCGGCCATCGGCGCGGCCCTGCGCTCGGAGTGGAGCTAATATTATGCAGCAGGTCAATCTCTATCAGGAGATGTTTAAACCGCAGCGGCGTTCAATGGCCGGGCCAGCGTTGTTGGCGACCTTTGTTGTCATGTGCATGGCGATGGCCGGTGTGAGCTGGCGGCAAAGCCGTTCATTGGCCAAGTTGGAGCAGCAGTATCAGGCCGCAACGGCTCAGCAGCAGCAATTGTTGGTTGAACTGGAAACGGTGCAGCAAAAGCTGGCAACGGTGCATCCCAGTGCTTTGCTTGTTCAAAAACTGCTGGTAACGCGACAGCAGTTGGCCCAGCGTCAGCCATTGTTGCAGCAATTGGAACAGTTGGCGGTCGGCAAGAATCAGGTCGCCGAAAGCCTTGAAGCTCTGGCGCGGCGACCACTGAAAAAACTATGGTTTACCCGTGTCCATGTTGGCGGTGCTGGAACCGACCTGCAACTCAGTGGTAAGGCGATTGATGCCGAGCGACTACCTGAACTGGTCAGAACCCTTGGCCGGGAGCAGGTTTTTGCCCAGCGGCAGTTTTCTTTCCTGCGTCTTCAACGTCAGGATGATGGATTGTACGATTTTGCCCTGAGTACGGAAGTGGAGAGTTCCCATGAGTGAGGAGAAAAAGCCTTGGCAACAGGTCAGTGAGCGTTTTGCTGCCCTGAATAAGCGGGAACGACTGCTGATTCTGGCGGTGGTGTTTCTCGCCCCGCTGGTTCTCTTTGCCGAGCTGTCTTATAGCCCTGCCGGGCGTCAGCAACGACAGATCCAGCAGCGTTATCAGGATCAGTTGCAGTCGAACAGTGCGTTGCAACTGCAATTGACTGAGCTGGCTCTGGCGGCAGAAAAAGATCCGGACGCAGATAATTGCCGTGAGCTGCAACAGTTGCAGCGCGAGATGGCGGCGTTTGAGCAACAACTCCAGCAGCATATGGCCGGCGTTGTCAGTCCACAGCAGATGCCCTTGCTACTGAAAGCGATGTTAAAGAAGCGACCGGGTTTAACGCTTGTTGTGCTGGAGAACAGCGTGCCGGAGCCGATTAATATCTCCGCGTCGCGCCAGGACGAACAACAGCAGGCCGGCGGGCCGCAGAGTGACGCCCTGTTGTATCGACATCCCCTGCATATGGAGTTCCGCGGCAGTTATCTCGACACCCTTGACTATGTCCGCAGTCTGCAACAGCTGCCCGGACGATTGTTCTGGCACGGACTGGATATCCAGATGTCCGATCACTATCCTGAAGCACTGATCAAAATGGATGTTTATACGCTGAGTTTGCAGAAAGGGTGGATCAGTGGCTGATTGCAATTCGTTAAGGACCGGCAGCTTGTCGGACTTGGCGAATCGTAGCGAGAAATTAGCTGTTCGAGAGCAGATTTTCGGACATTTGAGAGCTAATAGCTGGACTATTTGTTGAAAAGGTACGGAAATATGAGCCGATCAGATGCTTTCGCAGTAGATTTTTGCAAAGCCCGACAGGCTGCTGGGGCTGGACTTTGTCGCTGCGTTGCTGTGCTGTTCCTCTTGGCACTTACTTCATCGACAGCATGGGCCCGGCATGATCCTATGCACCCGCAGGGCGGTGAACAACTGCAGATAGCTTCAGCTCAGGATACAACCCTGAAACTGTCAACCATTTTGCTGTCACCGCAGCGCCGCATTGCCGTGGTGAACGGTCATCCCGTCCATGTCGGTGAACTGGTCGGCGGATATCGCGTCGACGCCATCAATGATAATGAGGTGTTCCTCTCTGGCCGTGGCAAACAGCAGCGGTTACAGTTGATGACCGCGAACGTGACTAAATCGGTCAGAGCCGGAATAGCGGAGTGATGTATATGATGAGAATTGGGATGAGAATTGGACACACAGTCAAAAGTCTTTGTCTGCTATCGTTGCTGTTTATGATGCTTGCTGGTTGCAGCAGCGTTGTTACGCCGTCGGGCCATGCCGACAGTGTTGCTACGTTGCAGGCGTTGCAGTTGCCGCCGCTGTCATCGGTCAGTGAACCTGTTGCCGATGCCATACCTGATTCCGTACAGCAGGCCTTGCTGCCACCATTGATTGCGCCGCTGGCCATGGTCGGTGACGTTCGCTTTGATGTCAGTGCCGAACAGGTGGAGGCGCGGGCGTTTTATGCCGGTCTGGTCATAGATACCGATGTCAACATGGTGGTCCATCCCGAAGTGACCGGCAGTATCAGCCTGCGCTTGAAAAATGTGACGTTGGCTGAGGTGCTGGCCATCGTGCGTGATGTCTATGGCTTCCATTACCAGGAGATCAGCGGTGGCTACCGGATACTTCCCAATCAGATGCAGACGCGCATTTTCGAAGTGGATTATCTCACCCTCAAGCGTAGTGGTCATTCGCTGATGCGGGTGAACTCCGGCCAGGTCAGTCAGGCGGGCAGTAGCGACAACGATGATAACGATGGCAGCAACTCCGATAGCTCCTCGCAGGCGGGATCATCGGGTAGTCGTATTTCCACCCTGTCCGAAAGTGATTTCTGGCCGGGGCTCCAGCAGGCGTTGCAGGCGTTGGTTGGTCACCAGGACGGGCGGACGGTGATTATTCAACCCCATGCCGGGCTGGTTGTGGTGCGTGCGTTGCCCCACGAATTGAAAATCGTCGCTGAATATCTGCACCGAACCCAGAGCACCCTGCAGCGCCAGGTGATTCTCGAAGCAAAAATTGTCGAGGTGGAACTCAGTGATAGTTTTCAGACCGGCATCAACTGGGCGGGACTGATTCATAATGGCACTAATATCGCAACAATCGGCCAGGTCGGTGGTGGCACTTATCTGAGCGACGGCATCAGCGAAATTGCCGGAACCAATCCACTGATTGACGGTCTGGTGACCTCGGCTTTCGGCGGCGTTTTTTCAGCGGCTCTTCAATTCGATGATTTTGAAGCCTTTATTGAAGCGGTGAAGAGCCAGGGCGATGTACAGGTGCTTTCCAGCCCACGCATCTCGACCCTGAATAATCAGAAAGCGGTGATCAAGGTCGGTACCGATGAGTTTTTCGTCACCGATATCTCCAGCGACACCGTGACCGGTACCACCACGACCACCACGCCCGATATCACTCTGACCCCCTTCTTCTCCGGTATCGCCCTCGATGTTACCCCGCAGATC
>JAGGYC010000117.1 GCA_021162745.1 Desulfuromonas sp.
AATGGCCCCCTCTTCTTCACCGGCGACCAACTGCTGCTGCGAAAAAATGGTGTCGATATTTAACAAAATGATAAATTCATCGTTATGCTTGCCCATGCCTTGAATAAAATTGCTATTGAGCCTGGTGCCCATGCGTGGTGCGGCTTCAATCTGTTCGGGGTCAAGATCGAAAACTTCTCGCACCGAATCGGCCATAACACCCAAACTGATGGGTTCACCGTCGATAAGAATACTGATGATAATGATGCAGCTATTAACAGTGCGCTGCGACGTCGGCAAATCGAACTTAAGGTGCATATCCACCACGGGGACGATACTGCCACGCAGGTTGACCACGCCGCTCATGAAATCTGGGGTCTGGGGAACGGGGGTGACCTCGGTATAATCCAGCACCTCCAACACCCGATTGGTGGCGATACCGAACACTTCGCCGTTGAGCAGGAAGGTGAGGTACTGGTTGGTTTTCACTTCATCTTGACTCATGGTGGACTCCACACGGTTAATACAATTCGCGGCTAAAGACGCTCCTTATGCAAGGCTTGCTGAGCAGCGATCAAAAACGTCAGTTATCTTCCAGTGCTGCCTGCTGCATCAGTTGCACCAGATCTACGATCAGGGCGATACTGCCGTCGCCGAGGATGGTGCCACCCGAGACTGTACGAACATCGCGATACAACGGCCCCAGGCTTTTGATGACGGTCTGGTGTTCGCCGATAACATTATCAACGACAAAACCGAGCTGTTGCCCGTTAATCTGGGTGATGACAATCTGCTGGATGGCGGGGATATCGCCGGAGATGGCAAAGGTTTTGCGTAAGGGGATATAAGGGATAAGGTGGCCGCGTACATTGGCCAGACAACGACCATGGGCCTCTTCGATATCGCCCTGAGTGAGCTCGATACACTCTTCAACGGCACTTAAGGGCAATACAAAGCTATGATCACCAATTTTGACCAACAGGCTTTCGATAATCGCCAAGGTTAAGGGGATGCGTAAACGCACGGTGGTGCCGACACCAAGGTTGCTTTCCAACTGAATGGAACCACGCAGCCCCTCAATGGCGCGTTTAACCACATCCATCCCCACACCACGACCGGACAGACCGGACACCTTTTCCGCGGTGGAGAAACCGGCAGCAAAAATCAGCTGGTAGCTCTCATCATCGCTCAGGGTGTCATCGGCACTGATAATCCCCTTGCTGATCGCTTTTTCACGCAGCGCTTCGGCATTTAAGCCCTTACCGTCATCGCGTATTTCGATAACCACACTATCGCCGGAGTGCTCGGCACTGAGAAAGACTGTTCCGCTACGCGGTTTTCCCGCACGCTCGCGATCATCGGGCATTTCAATGCCATGGTCCATGCTGTTGCGGATGATATGTACCAACGGGTCGTTGAGCTGTTCAATGACCGTTTTATCCAGTTCCGTCTCGGCACCCGAGGTTTTCAACTCAACCTCTTTGCCGAGATCACTGGAAATGTCGCGCACCAGCCGCTTGAATTTACTGAAGGTACTGCCGATGGGTAACATGCGGATATTGAGGGTGCTGTCACGCAGCTCCTCGGTCAGGCGCTCCACCTCTTCGGCAATGGAGAGTAGATCAGGGTCATTGCGACTGTAGGCGGTTTGACTGAGGCGGGATTGGACGGTGACCATTTCGCCCACAAGATTGACCAGCTCATCGAGCCGCTCAGCGGGAACACGTAAACTGCTGGAGACCTTCTGGACCTTCTCCTGTTTTTTGGCCTGCAGCTTGCGCACCTCCTGCTGCTCGACCAGGGCGGACTCCACCTGGTCACGATCAACGAGATTGGCATCGATGAGCATTTCGCCAATACGCTGAGTCTTGGCCAGCACCTTATCGATATCGGCTTGGCTGATCTCGCCGCGCTCGATAAGGATATCGCCCAGCCGCTTCTGCTCCATCCCCTCCTCATCGCTGCCGAGATCGACAGCATGGATCGTCAGCTCGCAGTCATCTTCAACAAAGATAAATACGTCGCGGATAGCATCCTCGCCACAGTCTGAAGTGAGAATAACGTCCCAACTCACATAGCAGTCTTCCGGCTCAAGTTCATCCAGAGCGACAACCTTACCTTTATGGGCAATGATCCGACAGGTGCCGAGTTCGGCCAATTCATCGAGCAACTGGGAGATGTTGGTGCCATTATGGAGGATATCCAAGCTGGGTTTCAGGCGGATACGGTAGGTGATTTGCTCACTGGCTTGCGCTTTTGTTTCAGGATGTTGTGTTGCCGTTTGAGGCTCAGGGGGAGCGGAAACGGCCACGGCAGCCAAGGCTTTAAACCGGCTCACCAGTGCGGCCCCGGCTTCTGCATACTGAGCCTGCTCTGACTCCTCGCAGTCGAGTAATGCCAGAATATGATCGCGCGCCTTAAGCGATAGATCGACCAATGTTTTGTTGACGGGAAGTTCGCCGTTGCGAACCAGATCGAAGACCGTTTCAACTTCGTGGGTAAATTCGGAAATGGTGGTAAAACCAAACATGGCACCGGAGCCCTTGATGGTATGCATGGCACGAAACACTTTGCCTACGGTCTCCATATCATCCGGTTGCTCTTCGAGCTCCAGTAACGAATCTTCCAACTCGCTTAACAGCTCATAAGCCTCTTCTTTAAACGCATTCTGCGGCAAATCCTGCATGGGCGATCCTTTTGGTCATATCAAACGGACTAAGAGTTCAGGTTCTCGGGAATCCACAGGCAGTGCAGCGGATCCTCAGCATCGTTGCAGGCCTGTTCTCGAAGAAAACCGAGGGACTGGGCCTCATCAATAAAGGCTTCCGTGCATTGATGCTTAAGGACAAAGCACTTAGCGGTTTTTTGGGCATATTTATTGGTGGCGCACAACAACTGCATCACGCTGAAATCAATGCTCGTGACCTTCCCCATGTCCATCACCACATGTTTGTTTGTGCTGAAGCAATCCAACAACAACTCTTTAAGGCGTGCCACACTGACAATGCTCAGATCACCGGACAGCACCAATTCAAGGCGCTGCTCACCATCGGCACTCTCCATCTGCCTGCTTTCGAATTCAAACATCTCGCTCTCCGTTGCTCGTAGCCCAAAGGGACAGGGTTAACCCAGAACTTTTTTCACGACGCCGAGCAATTTTTGTGGATCAAAGGGTTTAATCAACCAACCGGTGAGACCGGCAGCTTTCCCTTTGGCCTTAAAGTCGTTGCCCGCTTCAGTGGTCAACATCAGGATGGGGGTAAAACGATAGCTGGGCTGGGCGCGCAGCCGCTGAACCAGTGTCAGGCCATCCATCACCGGCATATTGAGATCTGTCAACACCAGATCGACCTGCTGCCGCTGTATCATGCCCAATGCTTCCTGGCCGTTGTTGGCGACCACGACCTGATAGCCGGCACCCTTGAGGGTGAATGAGACCATCTGTAAAATGGATTTTGAGTCATCGACTGCCAATACAGTTTTTGCCATCGTGTTATCCTTTCAGTTCTGGGCAAAATCGATTCAAAACAGTTCGATATCGCCTTCGTCCATACTTTTCTGCGAAACGGGATTATGGTGGCTGTGCCGGACCAACTCTGATGCGCCATGAAGCATTGCGTTCAGCGCTTCGAGGTGTTTTTCATAGCCGGAGCCGGGCTGATCTTCAATGTCGGCAGGCATACTCGACAACTGGCGCATCAGTTGTTCCATCGATTCCATCCGCTTGCTCACCGTACCAATCACCTGGGTGGCCATATCCTGGAATTGCATTGATGTCACAGCACGTTGAACCTGCTGCGAAACACTTTCGGCAATCTGAGAGATCTGTTGGGCGCTCTGCTCCACTTCGCCGTTAAATTCCTGTGCTTCAACCATCACTTTTGTGATCTGCCCTTTTTCCTCTTTCACCAGCTGATCCGACCTGCTGGCCAGATCCTGAATCGAACTCTCAACCCCTCCAAGAGCGGTCGAAATCGCCTGCACAGAGACATCGATCTGCTCGCTGAATCGATTGGAACGGATCGACAGGTTACGAACCTCTTCGGCAACGACGGCAAAACCTCGCCCGGCGTTGCCGGCCCGCGCTGCTTCAACGGCAGCATTGATGGCCAGCAGGTTGGTCTGATCGGCAATTTTCTTCACTTCACCGAGCATGCCCAGAACCCCTTGAAACTGGACCTGGGTTTTCGACATCGCCTCAACGAGATCTCCCGCCTGCTGACTGCTGTCAACCGTGGCATTGAGCAATTTTTCCATCAACTCTTCTATACTGGCGAACAGTTCCCGAAAAGAGTGCGAATCGTGACTGCTTCCACTCGCTTTTCCGGCAGCAATGCCCACCGCCAAATCGAGTTGCCGGGCTGTTTGACATTCCAACTCAGTGAAGCTGTTGACCAATTTGGCAATGGCATCGGCCAGAATATCCTGCACTTGAGCATTTTCCTGACAACCATCGCGGCACTGCCCGGCGACCTCCTGCTCAAGAATAGAAAATAGATCCTGGGTCGCCTCTTTGAGCTCATCGGCACCAATCGTTTGCTCTTGACCGGATGCTTGTGTTGCTATCCGCTTCATTAACAGGGCCGCGATAATGCCTGCCAGCGCCGCCGCCATAACCAGCACCGGTCCCAACCAACCCGAAATTACGATCCATGATGCCCCGCTGATGACAACACCCACTCCCAGTAACGCTACAATAATTCCATTTATGGACAATGATTCCCCCTTAACCATGGGCGCCTCTTTCCAAGCTGGCAGCAACGCAGCGATCAATGTGATCGATCAGTTGTTCGCTGCTGCAAAACTCAATAATTGCTTGCCGGTCTGGATCGGTTTGCTTTTTCAGCTCCTGACGATCTTGCTTGGTCAGGTCAACAAAAATGATGGATACGTTCTTTTTCAGCAGTATTTTGAACAGTGGATCGGCTCGACAACCCATGACCACAATGCAGCCAACAGCCACGCCATTTTTTTCACAGGCACTCAGCCAGTTGAGCAAATCCTCAACATGAGACAATTCAATCAGCTCATATCCCACCAGGCGCAGGCGTAAACGCTGGCCAAAACTCTGGCTGGACATATTCAGCACAATGATCTGATTTGCCTGCCGCTCACCCATATCATCAATAGTCCTTCTTTAATCCTCCGTGTCATTCTCATTATTCTATTTAGCAAAT
>JAGGYC010000143.1 GCA_021162745.1 Desulfuromonas sp.
CTATTATCAAGCTCAAACCGATAACATGTGATGGTGTGTGAATTCGTCGGTAAACGAATTCCGGTAACAACGATAGTAAGATGAGATAATCACTCTGAACCAGGGAAGGTCTATATGAAAAATAAACGATTATTTATCGCTTTGATGTCAGCTCTATTGATCGTATGTGGCTATGCGGGGTTCAGCTTTGGAGAGAATTTCCATGTTAACGACAGCCTGCGGACCTGCCAAGGGCCGGACAGAATACCGGGGGGAATTGTGATCAAATTCAAACCGGGAACCAAGGGTAACGACATTGCCGCCCTGCATGCCCGCCATGATGTGTCCGAGCTGTCCACCAGCCGCTACAGCGGGGTCAAACGCCTGAAGATTTCACCACGCAAGAGCATTGACGAGATAGTTGCCATCTACAGCCGTAACCCCAATGTGGAATACGCCGAACCCAACTTTATTGTCCATGCACAATTGCAGCCGGATGACCCCTATTACCCGTCCTATCAATAGCATCTGGGTAACATTAAGCACGGCGGCATTGAAATGGAGGAAGCCGGGGATATCACAACCGGTGATACCGATGTGATTGTTGCCGTGGTGGACACCGGCGTCGCCTTCGAGGATTACGACCAATATGTGCCGCGAAACGCGCACAATGGCTATTATGTCAACTACCTGCAGGCTCCCGACCTGGCCCAGACCTCGTTTGTCGCCGGCTATGACTTTATCAACGACGACGCCCACCCTAACGACGATCAGGGCCACGGCACCCATGTCACCGGCACCATCGCCCAGAGCACCAATAACGGTATAGGTGCCGCCGGCATTGCCTTTGACACCACCATCATGCCGGTAAAGGTGCTGGACAGTAACGGCTCCGGCAGCTATACCGCCATTGCCGAAGGTATTTATTTTGCCGCCGACAACGGTGCCCAAGTGATCAACATGAGTCTGGGCGGCGGCAGTGAGTCGATCACCTTGGAAAACGCCCTGATTTACGCCTACAATGAAGGCGTCACCATTGTTTGTGCTTCGGGTAATGACGGTTTTACCAATGCCATCAGTTATCCGGCAACCTATGATGCCTACTGCATTGCCGTTGGCGCTACCCGCTACGATGAAGCAGTAAGCTACTATTCAAATCAAGGTGCCTCGCTGGACATCACCGCACCGGGTGGTGACACCGGCATCGACCAAAATGGCGATGGCTACGGTGATGGCATCCTGCAACAGACCTTTGGCGACAACCCGACGGATTTTGGCTATTATTTCTATCAGGGTACCAGCATGGCCACCCCCCATGTCAGTGGCGTTGCCGCATTGCTGTTGGCTCAAGACATCAATCGCACCCCGGATCATATCCGCGAAATCCTGCAAAACACCGCCAAGGATAGCGGCCCAACCGGTTGGAATACAGGCTATAGCTGGGGTATTGTCGATGCCGCCTCAGCGCTGAGCTACGCCGCCATCCCGAACAGCATACCCGTCGCCGTCATATCCAGCCCAGCCGACGGCAGCGAGGATATTGCCATCAGTTTCGATGGTTCCAACAGCTACGATGACGATGGTGACGCCCTCACCTACCGCTGGAATTTCGGTGATGGAATCATTGGTTCAGGTGTTACCACGACCCACAGCTACACCAGCGGCGACGACTACACGGTGTCGCTGATCGTCAATGACGGCAAAGCTGATTCTGAAGCCACCACGACCACCCTCACCATCATTGAAGTCAACGATCCGCCACAGGCCGATGCCGGCATTGATCAAACTGCAATTGTGGGTCAAGTGGTCCATTTCGATGCCGCAGGCTCATACGCTATTGATGGTGACATTATCAGCTATGAATGGGACTTTGGCGACGGCGCTAGCGGCAGTGGTGAAACAACCGATCACATCTATACCACTGGGATCTTTACCGTCACCTTGACCGTCATCGATTCTGGTGGCCTTGATGCCAGCGATGAAAGCATCGTCACAGTCACGGCAACCTCTGAAACAAGTCTGTTGTCTTCCGATATCGTGCTCGATTTTGCTACACGCAAGGCTGGCAAAAACACCTTTGTCAAAGCCTTGGCAACAGTAACCCTGGTTGATGACGGCGGTCTGGTGGCGGATGTGATTGTAACGGGAGCGTGGGATGACGGTGGCGAACCGCTGTCGGTGGTAAGCGATGCGAATGGAATGGCGCAGTTCGAATCGATCGAGATCAAAAACCCAGCCAGCGGCACCTCTTTCACCTTTACCATTCAGGAAACGGTCAAAGCGGGTTACGATACCACGCCTGAGGGTGTAACAAGTGAGACAGTGACCTATTGAAGATCATAGTCGCTCTTTCCAATCGCTGAAAATAGTGACAATTTGATTAATAGATATGGCCCATACCTTGGCAAAGTTATGGGCCATATTTCTATTTTATTGATGATCTGTCCAATACTGACTTTTAACAAAAGTAGATTTTAGCCTGAGAACTGTGCTTCTGCCCCTTTTGCCATCAAACCGGTTGTGCTAAACAACCAATACGTGGCTATTTGTATCATGTTAAATAAGACCTGAGACAAGGGACAACCAGAATGAAAACCTCCGCATCACGACAATTACGCAACTACCTGCTCGCCTTTTGCGGCGTGATCGGCTTAAGCACCCTGTGCTTCATGGTAACTGAACAGCTGAACTTTAGCGAAGCGCTCTATTTCAGCATCATTACCATGTCCAGTGTCGGCTATGGAGACATCCTGCCGCAAACCCCGGCTGGTCGCATCCTTGCTATGGTTTTCATCGTTCTCGGTGCCATCACCTTTCTCGGTATCATCGCCCAGGCAACAGAGCTGATGCTCAATCGTCGGGAAAATGAAACCAAACGGAAAAAGCTCCATATGCTGATGGGGGTATTTTTTGATGAGATCGGACGAACGCTGCTGGAGCAACTGGTTCACCACCTGCCGCAACAGGATTATGATCGCCGCCGATTTCACTTCGGCACCAATTGGAACGATCAGATGTTTCGAGACCTGAAAGGTTATACCGCCACCCTGCCCCTGACTCTGCACCATCCTGAGCAGCTGATGGCGGCAAGCTATACCCTGATTCCTGACAGCAAACCGCTGCTGATTCGCTTGCTGGAAAACCCTGCAATACTGGAGCACGGTGATTTTTCTGAACTGCTGCTGGCGTTGTTCCACTTTGAGCAGGAGCTGAGTTACCGAAACAATTTCGACCAACTCCCTCCCGCTGATCTACACCATCTATGCGGCGACGCCCAACGGGTCTATCGTTTATTATTACCCCAGTGGCTTGACTATCTCCAACATTTGCGACAGGATTATCCATACTTGTATTCACTTCAAGTCCGTGTTAATCCGTTTAAAACAGCACCTTCGGCTATTGTTGACGAGCAACAATAAACAATTCTTTTCATCACAAAGGATCTTATGTTTAACGAATCTGCCGACATCACCTACTGGATTGCATTCAGCGCTGGTCTGCTGTCATTCTTTTCCCCCTGTGTTTTGCCGCTGATCCCATCTTTTATCACCTACATTACCGGCATCTCCTTTGGCGATTTGAAACAGGACCACCCCAGTTCAGCGATCCGCTGGAAGGTTGCCAGCCATTCTCTGGCCTTTGTCCTCGGTTTCAGTACCGTGTTTATTGCCTTGGGAGCGATTGCCGGTTTGGCCTCGTTTTCCGTACGGCAGGTGATGGAGGAGGGATTGATATGGATACAACGCGGTGGCGGCGTGATGGTGTTCCTGTTTGGTATCCATATGACGGGGATATTTCACTTTGGCGTGCTGTTGGGCGACAAACGGGTTAATATTCGCAATAAACCAAGCGGTTATCTGGGTAGTTTTCTGGTTGGAATCGCCTTTGCTGCCGGCTGGACCCCCTGTATCGGTCCGATCCTCGGCGCGATTCTGGCTCTGGCGGCCGGAACCTCCAGTGATACCTTACATGGCATCGCCCTGCTCAGCGTTTACTCGGCAGGTCTGGGTATTCCATTCATGTTGTCAGGATTGCTGTTCCACGGTTTTTTGAATTTTTTCAATCGCTTCAAGAAACATATTCGCATGATGGAGATCTTTACCGGTGTGATGATGATTGTGGTGGGTATTCTGTTGTTCTTCAATATGTTTAACGAACTATCCAGCTATTTCTATCAGTGGATACCGCTGGACTAAACAGGTCACTAAATAATCAAAAAAAAAACAGCCCCTGCTGAGATTCAGCAGGGGCTGTTTTACGACAACTTATGACGCATGAAGGAGGTCGGCCAGATCATTGGCCAATTGCAAGCAGTGATCAATGTCATCCTGGGTTGGGGTGAATTGCCAACGCACCCCTTCTCCGGCCAATTTATAGCGCAAGCCGAGCAAACGACCCTGAATCAACTTCACCGCCTCACCGCTCCAACCATAGGCACCATAAACCGCCGCCAGCTTATTTTTGACGGTCACCGTCGACAGTAGCGCCAACGCTTTCCACACCGGCGGACCGGCATCACGGTTGATGGTCGCCACACCGATCATCAGCGCATCGCAGCGTTCGAGCTCATGTTGAAACTGTTGATCATCCAACTCAATGGCCGACAACCGGATTACTGTACAACCTCTTGCCTGCAGAGCATGGGTCACCCGGTCGCCCATTTTACGCACCGTGCCATGGGGAGAATGTTCAAGCAATAACACCCGCCGCCCCTGGGTCGGCTGCGGTTGTTGCGACCACAGCTGATAATCCTGTACGGTCTGTTCAATATCCTGACGACGTACCGGGCCATGGGATGGACAGATCATCTTCACCGGGATATCCGCCAGTTTGGCAATGGCTTCGCGGACGTTCTTTTTAAATGGACGAACGATGGTATCAAAATACAATTTGAGATCCGCCTGAACATCGCCATTAATCTCATCGCAAAAGATCTGCCCCTCTTGTGGACAATAGTGTGCACCAAAGGCATCGCAGGAAAACAGCAGCTGATCTTCCTGCAAATAGGTGAACATGGTATCCGGCCAGTGAAGATACGGTGCAACAATAAACTGCAGTGTGCGCCCCCCCAGATCGAGGGTCTCTCCATCCTTGATGCTGTGGCTATTAAACGAACGGTTCATCTGTTGCTGCAAAAATTTCTCAGCAGCTTTAGTACAGTACACTTCAATCTTCGGATTCATCTCCAGCAGACGGGCAATCGATCCAGAATGATCATGCTCGGTATGGTTGGAGATGATAATGTCAATGTCATCGACGGCACAGACACTGTTAACCCGCGATAGAAACTCGGTAAAAAAATGTTCCTCGGCGGTATCAACCAGAACCGTTTTTCCCCCGCCCTTGACCAGATAGGAATTATAGGTTGTACCGCTCTGGGTCGGATATAATTCGTCAAATACACGCAGTTCATGATCATATACACCAACCCAATAGACACCAGCTGTAAGCTCAATAGTTTTCATCTCTATCTCTCCTTGACCGTACCATCCAGAGGATAGGCATAACCCTGTGATTAATGTAACGACAACCTGCCGCCAGCGGCACCATGTGACATATCGACAGGGGTAATTTCAGCCAACGATACCATAGACAACTAGTTTAGTCACCTATTACGACGCAAGATTATCCATTATTCACCATCAACGGATAGCTGTTCACCAAAAATTGCATATGCAGACACTGCAAAATCATGATTAGATGAACAGACAAACAATGGTGTCACACCAACAGGGTTCTGCATAACGGTGCCACGGGAAAAGTAGAGAACGATAAACGAACAAGCTACTCAATGCCGTAGCTAAGAAAAAGAGAAAACTCAGTCGGTCGAGAGATCCGACTTGCCACCAAGGTGAAGCATAACGGAAAACGACTCATCGTAAGTGGGTCTGCGCCCCCCGGAGGGCAGATTTTTAAAGCCATTTCTTTGCTCACTTTCTTTGGGGCTTTGCAAAGAAAGTGTGTCGGCTGCGGGACGAAACCCGCGAACTTGATCTTGCTTTTAAGGATTTTCGGATTAGCAGTTGTCGGGTTACGCTTCGCTAACCCGACCTACAAAACCTACACCGAGGAACCCGAAAAAACTCGCTACGCTCAAACAATTTTCGGGCAACCATCCTCGTTGGCGCTCATTACGTTCGGCGACGACTAACGGGGAGACACTACCAGACAATTTAAGTTGGACAGAGTACTAGCCCTTATCTCCCACAAAGATCGTCAGCAACCACAACCACAATTGTGGCAAAAACACTCGCCACCGACCGGGGAGATACTTTCAGGCGAAAAAGCCACCCGCCGCACCCCCCGCTTGATATCCTCCAGCAGGTTGGCGTTTGGACTGGGTCCAATAAATTGCCCCAGGCACAGGCTGGTAAATCCGTCCTGTGGCGAACGGATACGGATACTGTTGAGCAGATCGCCATAGCCGTTCACTCGCAGGGTAATATTCGGTTCATGACAAAAGTCGAAGAGAACACCACAGCCTGAAAGTTCCTGATTCAACGCATCGAAAAAGGGATGAATCGCCGTTTCATCAAACGGATAGTCCCATTCTCCGGCAAATTCACGGGCATAAAACACCACGGTAATTGTCTTTACCATCAAAGTTGATGAATCCAATCCGTCGGCCCACACCCCTGACGTAACACTTCAATCTGATCATTACGCAGGCTGATCACCGTTGAAGGCTCACCATACACCAGGCCACCATCGACAACCATATCGAGGATGTTACCCCAATCATCATGGATCAGGCTCGGGTCCTGATAGGTTTCATCGCCGGTAACATTGGCACTGGTGGTCACCAGCGGTTGGCCGAGGACTCGTACAATCTCCAGGGCGATGGGATTGTCGGGCATACGCACCCCCACCGTCCGCTGTTTTGTCGTCAACAGATCGGGAACGACGCGAGAGGCATCGAGAACAAAGGTATAAGGGCCAGGTAAGTGACGCTTCATGATCTTGAATGCCATATTGCTCACCTGAGCATACTTTGAGATCTCCGAAAGATCCGAGCAGATAAAAGAAAAAGGTTTTTTGGGATCACGCTGTTTAAGCTGATAGATCTTTTTAATCGCTTTTTTATTGAAAATATCACAACCAAAGCCATAGATCGTATCAGTCGGATAAGCGATCACCCCACCCTTTCGCAAGCAATCCACCACCTGCTGAATATAGCGCGGTTGCGGATTCTGATCATTAATAGATATCATCATAACAGATACCGGAGACCTTCAAGGCATTGCAGGGCTTTATAAATGGCCTGCCGCTGCTGCTCATTATGCAGATAGGTGGTCACCGACACACACAGATACGTCCCTTTGCTGCTGGGACGATGCTTCATGGCATCGCGCGATACCGGCAGCACCTCATTGACCGCGCGGTGAACACAGCCGACAAAATCATGCTCTGGATCACACGGACCAAAGGCTTTAAACAGGTAATCGCAGGGATACTCCTGCAGTGTTTCTTCGTTATTGCTTTCCAGTACCTTCATGATTCTCCATCTCTGCCAGTATGTCTGCCAGTGTGGCCAAAACCACCCGCACTACGGGTCGTGTCGTCGAGCACATCCACTTCGCACAGCTGAGCTTGAACAACAGGGGCGATAATCAACTGGGCGATTCGCTCACCACACTTGATTTCGACCGTCTGCTGACCATGGTTGATAACGATAATCTTCACTTCACCGCGATAGTCGGCATCGATCGTACCCGGTGAGTTGACCAGGGTAATGCCATCACGCAGTGCCAGGCCGGAACGGGGGCGAATCTGTCCTTCAAAACCGTCGGGTAACGCCAGAGCCAACCCGGTGGGCACCAGGGTACGTTGCCCAGGCTCCAGATGAACACTCTCATCGAGAACAGCACATAAATCCAATCCAGCCGCCTGAGCCGACATGTAACGGGGAACCTGAGCCAAAGGGTGCAGCTTCTTAATCTGCACAGAAACAGAAGATAACATAAACGTTTTGCCAAACCTTTCAAACGACGGTACGTTTCACTTTAGATCTGTTATCAGCAAACACAGTCTGTGATTTGTAACAACTAAAGACTGATATTTTGCAATTTTTCCGTCTGATCGTCAACATCTCCGATAACACACAGACACAAACTTTCATTACTCATCAGATAATGAGCCAGTTTCTGCAGGTTGTCCGGTGAAACCTTTGATAATTCACGCATAACCGTGCGGACAGAAACATATTGACCCTGATAAATTTCACCGAGAGCCATACGTTCCATGCGGCTGTAAGTACTATCCAGAGACATTTTAAGACGCCCGATAAGCCGTTCACGAACCACCTGTAACTCCTCTTCACCGATGGGCATATCACGTAAGGCTCTTAATTCAGTGAGAATCATCTCAACGACATACGACACCTGCGCTGGAGAGGTAGAAGCATACGACACCATAGCACCTGAATCAGAATGACAATTGAGATAGCTGTACGCACAGTACACCAGACCATTTTTTTCACGCAGATTCTGGAATAACCGCGAACTCATCCCGCCGCCAAGAACGGCGTTGAGCAGCATGCCGGAGAACCGATTCGGATGCTGTTGAGACAGAGCTGGAGTGCCAAGACAGATATGTGCTTGCCCCAGGGTACTGGGCTGAATATGTACCGCCTTCGTCGGGATCGGCTCCGCCTGTTCCAGAAGCAGGCACTGTGCTGCGACACGATTAAAATTCTCGGCAACCAACGTCAAAACCTGGTCATGACTGACTGGGCCGGCAACGCACAAAATGAGGCTGGAATTGACATAGCGTTCCTGGGCAAAACCAACCAATTGATCGCGTTGAAGACTGCTGACGGAGTCTACCGTGCCAAGAACTGATCGGCCCAAAGCATTGTCCGGCCAAAACACCTGAGTAAACAGATCGTGGATCATTTCATCCGGCGCATCGTGTAGACGTTGGATTTCCTGCACAATCACCTTACGCTCTTTATCCATCTCATCGACATCGTAGCAGGAATTCAACAACAGATCGGCGAGTAACGGAATCGCAGATGTCAGTTTTTCCGGTAACGTCCGCAAGTGAAGACAGCTGTATTCACGACCGGTGAAACCGTTTAACGGCCCGCCAATCGCATCAACCTTTTTAGAGATATCCAGCGACGACAGTGACGTTGTTCCTTTAAACAACATATGTTCAATGAAGTGGGAGATCCCCGAGAGTTCAGGACTCTCATGTCGGGAACCATTGACAATCCAAGCACCGACACTTACCGAATGCGCTTCGGCCATTTGTTCTGTAACGACCCGAATCCCATTGTCCAAGATGCTTTTCTCGACCATAAACACCTCTCACTCGTATGTACCAAGGTAAAAAAGCAAAGTCCTTGTACATCTTAGCAGAAGATGACAAGGACTCTACTGTTGCGCTGAATATTCATTATCAAAGTGTCGGGATCAACACTTCAAAATCACTGAATGATTATCCCTCTTCGGGAAATTCCAAACCAAGAGCTTCTTTACGTGACAGCTTGATCTTACCTTGACGATCAACACCGATGCACTTAACCAGGACCTTGTCACCCTCATTGAGGATGTCCGTCACCTTGCTTACGCGCTCTTTAGCCAGTTCACTGACATGAACCAGACCGTCAGTACCGGCGAAGATCTCAACAAAGGCACCAAAATCCATAATTTTTTTAACGGTGCCTTCATACAGCTTGCCCACTTCAGGACTCTGGGTCAGCTCTTTGATCATCTTCGCTGCTGCTGCGGCTGCAGCACCATCACTGGAAGAGATGTTGATACGACCATCGTCCTCAATGTCGATACCACAACCTGTCGCTTCGATAATACCGCGAACAGTTTTACCGCCGGCACCGATAACCGTACGTACTTGATCAGGCTTAACATGAACAGTGGTGATACGTGGCGCATACGGTGACAGATCATCACGGGTGGTATTGATCGCTTTCGCCATCTCGCCGAGGATATGCAGACGACCCTCTTTGGCCTGTTGCAATGCTTGCTGCATGATGTCACGGGTAACGCCGTTGATCTTGATGTCCATCTGCAGCGCAGCAACACCATCACTGGTACCGGTTACTTTAAAGTCCATGTCGCCGAGGTGATCTTCATCACCGAGGATATCGGAAAGAACCGCAATATCGTCACCCTCTTTGATCAGACCCATGGCAATACCCGCCACAGCATCCTTAACCGGCACACCGGCATCCATCAACGCCATGGACGCGCCACAAACGGAGGCCATGGACGAAGAACCGTTGGATTCAAGAACTTCAGAAACAATACGTATGGTGTAAGGGAAGTCATCGAAAGAAGGTAAGATTTTGCTGGCGGAACGCTCAGCAAGCATACCGTGACCAATTTCACGACGACCGGGGAACAGACGCATGCTGGTCTCGCCAACGCAGAATGGAGGGAAGTTGTAATGCAGCATAAACTTCTTGAATTCCATCCCCTGGATATTATCCATCCGTTGCTCGTCGCTGGCAGTACCCAGTGTGGTGGTTACCAGAGCCTGGGTCTCACCACGGGTAAACAAAGCGCTACCGTGAGCACGAGGTAACAGACCAACTTCACAGCTGATCGGACGAACAGTGTTCATCTCGCGGCCATCAATACGGATACGATCCTTGGTGACCATATGACGGACGGTTTTTTTCTCAATGCTACCCATGATAGCCGAGATCTCACCGGAACGACCTTCATGCTCTTCAGCCAGTTGCTCCTTGATATCGTTGCGAATCTCTTTAAGTTTCGCGTAACGTTCCTGCTTGGTGCGGATGGTAACCGCTTCAAGAACACGCTCCGCTGCCAGTTTTGTCACCTGAGCCTCAAGAGCCAGGTCAACAGCAGGCACCTCAAATTCACGCTTTACAGTACCAACCAGTTCCGCCAGCTTGCACTGCATCTCAATCAGGGGCTGAATCGCCTGGTGGCCGAAGAAAATAGCCTCAAGCATCTCATCTTCACTGATCAGGTCGGCTTCACCCTCAACCATCATCACGGCATCTTTAGAACCGGCAACGATAATCTCGATATCACTTTGTTCCTGTTGCTCCAGAGTCGGATTGGCAATAAATTCACCGTCAACACGACCAACACGTACCGCAGCAATCGGGCCACAGAATGGAATATCGGAAATAGTGACACTGGCAGAGGCAGCCACAATAGCCAGGGTATCGGGGTCATTTACACAGTCCGCCGAGATAACCTGAGGGATGATCTGTGTTTCGAACAGGTAGCCCTTGGGGAACAGCGGACGCATGGGACGGTCGATCAGACGACAGATCAGGGTCTCACGCTCAGTGGCACCACGCTCACGACGGAAAAAAGAGCCGGGGATTTTACCACTGGCATAGAACTTTTCCTGATAGTTAACGGTCAGTGGGAAAAAATCCTGACCTTCACGGATAGAGTGTCCGGAAACAACCGTACACAGAACTTTTGTTTCGCCGTAAGTGATGATGGTCGCGCCATCGGCCTGACGGGCCATTTTACCGGTCTCAATGGTCAACGGTTGACCATTGAATTCGATTTCTACTTTTTGATAAGCCATAATAGCTCTCCTGCTGCTGTTAACTCTAAGATTTCACTCATAGAATTACAGCGTTTTTTCAAACAAAAAAAAAGGCTATAGGAGGTTGGCCTGAGACAAAACCTGACCCGTTAATACAGGTCAGGCTTCCTCTCCGGACATCCTCCCAAGCCACCTCAAATCAAAAGCAGCAACTCTCGCTAAGAAGAGCTGCTGCCATTTGCTAACGACGAATTCCCAAACGACCGATGATGCTGCGGTAACGTTCAACATCGTTCTTTTTGAGATAGTCCAGCAAGCGACGACGCTTACCAACGATCTTCAACAGTCCACGACGGGAATGGTGATCTTTTTTATGGGTACGGAAGTGATCCGTCAGGTAAGTGATGCGCTCTGTCAACAGTGCGATCTGTACTTCCGAGGATCCTGTATCACCCTCTTGGGCTTGATATTCTTTGATGATTTCCTGTTTTTTTTCTGTGGCTAACACTAGTGCCATCTCCTTTCGAACTCTTGAAGTCCGGTTTATCAGTTTAGATTGTAAAATACTGTCAGTTTTTACCACATATAAATACGACTGTAAAGACCAAAGCGTGTCTCAGGAGACTGTCCGACAATAGAAGAACCTATTCTCGGGCAGCCTTCTAAACAC
The DNA here is from genome assembly GCA_021162745.1 of Desulfuromonas sp. Taxonomy (GTDB): domain Bacteria; phylum Desulfobacterota; class Desulfuromonadia; order Desulfuromonadales; family Desulfuromonadaceae; genus Desulfuromonas. The sequence continues at coordinate 12,152 of JAGGYC010000143.1, forward strand.
CCCCTGGAAATACTTTTAACAACTTGAATTCACCACGCTCTTCGAGCTGATGTTCCGGGTCATACTGAGCAACAGCCATCAGTTTTTCCCCATCCAGTAACAACAGCGTCTGCAACTCCTGTAGTTCAGATACATCCGCCACATCTTCCAGGCGCGGTGGGATGCCATCTTTAAGCCGATCACGTCCACTGTCCAGTAACAACAATGTGCTCATTCCGTCAAGGGCTTGAACCGGCGACAACAATGTATAATCACCCGCTTGCAACTGCTCAATGGAGATCGCCATCGACACATCAAAACCGCCACTACGAACGCGTCGCAATTGCGTCATACAGGCACCACACCACAAGCGCTGACCGATATCGTGGCACAGGGTACGAACATAGGTTCCCTTGGTGCAATCGACATAGAAGGTCACTTCGTCACCATCAATGGATTCAACCTGTAGTGAATTAATGGTGATCTGTCGCTTCTGACGCTCGACTTCGATCCCCTGCCTGGCAAGACGATACAAAGGGACACCATCTTTTTTCAGTGCCGAAAACATCGGTGGAATCTGGTCGATCTCACCGACAAACTCACGACACACCAGCTCAATCTGTTCAGCGGTTACACCATCGGTCGGCAATTGCTGTTGCACTTCACCGGTAATATCCTGCGAGTCCGTCGTCAACCCCAGACGCATGGTAGCCCGATAACCTTTATCGCCAGCCATCAGATATTCAATCAGCCGTGTACACTGCCCGATCCCAACCAGCAACAAACCGGTCGCCAACGGATCAAGGGTACCAGCATGACCGACCCGACGAATCTTACAGGCGCGGCGAACTTTTTGCACCACTGTATGAGAGGTCATCCCCTGCGGTTTATCTATAACCAGTAGACCGTTCATTCAGGCGGACAACAATTGGTCAAGGCGGCTAAAAACAAACTCATGAACCTCATCCAGCGTTCCCTTCACCACAGCTCCCGCTGCATTGTGGTGGCCTCCACCGCCCAGTTCGCGAGCGAGAGCGCCAACATCAACCAACCCTTTTGAACGCATCCCCAACTTAAAGCTTTCACCATCGAGTTGACGGAAAAACAATGCCACCTCAACGCCGTTTATTGAGCGAGGATAATTGACAAAACTGTCAGAGAATTCCGCACCGACACCAATCTCATCAAGCATCTGCTGCATCACAGTCATGGCGGCATAACGACCACAATCAGAGACACGCAAAGTGTTGAGGGACAGACCCAACAACTGCAGGCGCTCAACTTCCTGACTTTCGTAGAGCCCACCGGCCACATACCAAGGATCAACGCCAAGGTTGACCATCTCACCAGCAATGGCGAAGGATTCAGGGTCGGCGTTGGAATAGCGGAACGAACCGGTATCCGACAGAATCGCCGTATAGATACATAGCGCGACATTTTCGGAAATGGTGTAATCGCAAGCCCTCAACACACGATAGAGCACGGCTGCTGTGGCACTGGCTTTATCGTCAACCAGATAGATATCACCAAAGTCTTCCGAAAACGGATGATGATCAACATTTATCAACACCGGACTGCGACGGCGCGCATCAAGCTGTGCGCGAGACAATTCACCGACATCGAGAACGAAAATCACATCGAACTGGTCTTTTTCAGCCAGACAATTTACAACCGTTTCGGCACCCGGTAAAAATATGAATTTTTCCGGTACACCGTCAACATTGTAAGCGACAACATCTTTACCCATCTCGCGTAACGCATTGGTAAGAGCCAGCGTCGACGCCAAGGCATCACCATCAGGACCTTCATGAGCAGCAATGAGAAATCGTTGCCCCTGAACAATGGCATCAACCGTCGCCTGGAGTGGGTTATTCTTCTTCATCGCCTAACCCTGCCTGCTTAAGAAGAGATTCGATGTGGCTGCCGTAAGCAATTGAGGTGTCGTAGTTAAATACCAACTCAGGCACGTGGCGCAATTTTAAGCGCTTGGCCAATTCCCGGCGCAAATAAGGCACAGCACTGTCAAGCCCCTGCTGGGTCTGCTCAACGTCCGGATCCTCACCCATGACGGTATAGTACACCTTGGCATAGCGTAAATCGGATGTGACGTCGACCGACATAATGGTGACAAAACCAACACGAGGGTCACGCAAACCACGCAAGATAATTGCAGAGATCTCCTGCTGAATCAACTCACCGACACGATAGGAACGTTGTGTACCCATGTCATATCCTCTTACCCGTTTCAAACAGGGCTGAACTCTGTGATCACAAAAGGTGACCATAGATACCAACAAAAAATAAAACTGCCAACAATGATCGACAGGATCACTGCTGGCAGTTACTTATCCCGGAAACAAAACTCTATAACTCAGTCTTGGTTTCTTCCATCTCATAAGCCTCAATAATATCACCAACCTTGATATCATTATACTTTTCGAGGCCGATACCACACTCATAGCCGGTAGCGACTTCCTTGACGTCATCTTTAAAGCGCTTCAGAGAGCTGAGTACACCCTCCCAGACAACAACACTGTCGCGCACCAGGCGAACTTGAGAATTGCGCAATACTTTACCATCGAGAACCATACAACCGGCAATGGTACCCACTTTGGAAACACTGAACGTCTCGCGAACCTCGACACGTCCCAGATGTTTTTCGCGCATGGTCGGAGCCAGCAGACCCTCCATCGCATCGTGAATATCATTTACCGCATCGTAAATGATGCTATACAGACGAATATCGACGTCCTCTTTTTCTGCCAACTGTGCAGCCTTAGGCTCGGGGCGAACACTAAAGCCAATAATAATGGCATCCGATGCTGAAGCCAGCGAGACATCACTCTCCGTGATACCGCCAACGCCGGTATGAACAATCGTCAAACGACAGGCCGAAGTCGTCAACTTGCTCAGTGAATCCTTAACGGCTTCAACAGAACCCTGAACATCCGCCTTAACGATAACCTTAAGCTCTTCAACGTTGCCTTCCTGGATGCGGGCATACAGTTGATCCAGTGACAGACGGCTATTCTTAGCCAACTCAGCTTCACGCAATTTATGCTGGCGATGTTGAGCAACCTCTTTGGCGGTCTTTTCGTTTTCAAGCGCATGCAGGTTATCCCCGGCATCGGGAACACCTTGCAAACCCGTTACCTCGACAGGCATCGACGGCCCGGCTTCCTTGACTTGCTCACCACGATCATTAACCATCGTTCGGACACGACCACAATGAACCCCGGCAACGATCGGATCGCCGACACGCAATGTACCGTCTTGAACTAATACCGTAGCAACCGCACCACGCCCCTTGTCAAGACGGGCTTCAACAATGGTTCCACGACCACGCTTGGTCGGATCGGCGCGCAAATCCATCACCTCGGCCTGGAGTAAAATCATCTCCAGTAACTGATCGAGGTTAGTACGTTGCTTTGCAGAAACTTCAACAAAGATGGTATCGCCACCCCACTCTTCAGGAACCATCTCGAACTCTGTCAGTTCCTGCTTCACCCGTTCGGGGTTGGCACCAGGCTTATCAATCTTATTGACAGCAACGATGATCGGCACACCCGCAGCCTTTGAGTGGCTGATCGCCTCCTTGGTCTGCGGCATGACACCGTCGTCTGCGGCAACAACCAGAATAACAATATCGGTCACCTGCGCACCACGTGAACGCATGGCTGTAAAGGCCTCGTGACCAGGAGTATCGAGGAACGAGATCGTCTTGTCATGCACCTTAACATCGTAGGCACCAATATGCTGAGTAATACCACCGGCCTCGCCATCGGCGATGTTAGCCTGGCGGATCGCATCAAGCAAACTGGTCTTACCATGGTCAACGTGACCCATAATGGTAACAACGGCGGGCCGCGCTACCTGCTTGGTGCCATCCTGATCATCATCAAGATTCAGATCATCATCTGAAAGGATACTGATCTCATCAAAGGCGACGTTCTCTACTTCATAGTTGAAATCTGAGGCAAGAATCGCCGCTGATTCAAAGTCGAGAGGATGGTTAATGGTCACCATGCTGCCTTGACGCATCAATTCGCGAATCAGATCATTGGCTTTGACACCCATCCGCTTGGCCAATTCACCGACAGTGATGACATCGGTGATACGGATCTTACGCTTGATCGCCTTTGGAATGGTGATCTCAGTTTTCTTGGCAACCTTCTGAGCTTTCTTGCCGCGGCGCATTTTACCACCACGAGCCGGCTCAAACACTTCCATCCGGTCACGGCGCCGCCGCTGATCCTTGCCTCCAGCCGGTGCGTTAGCACCATACTCGTTACCTTTGCCCTTCTTCTTTTTATTACGATTGCGAGAGCTGTCGTCTTTAGGTGGCTCAGCAGCCATCGGCGGACGATTCGCAGCAGGACGTGCTCCCGGCGCTCCAGGACGGCCCGGTGCTCCAGGGCGTGATCCCGGTGCTCCAGGACGGCCAGCTGCTGCGGGACGCTCTGGGCGACCACCCGGCTGCGGTTTGCGCGTTTGTGGTTTTCTACCGCGGCCACCGTCATGGCGCAACGCCGACTGTGGCAACTCCACACGACCAAGAATCTTCGCGCCACCTGCTGTCGGTTTTGCTGCGGTCTCTTTCGCTTCTGACGCGGTGGAAACAATGGCCGCAACATTGCGTGTTGCAGCCTTACGTTGAGCAGGCGCTTTTTTAACTTCCTCGGCCACCGGTTCAGCAGCAACCTCAGCTACCGGTTCAGCAGCAACCTCAGCTACCGGTTCAGCAGCAACCTCAGCTACCGGTTCAGCAGCAACCTCAGCTACCGGTTCAGCAGCAACCTCGACCACCGGTTCAGCAGCAACCTCGGCTACCGGTTCAGCAGCAACCTCAGCTACCGGTTCAGCAGCAACCTCAGCTACCGGTTCAGCAGCAACCTCAGCTACCGGCTTAGGGGGCTCCGCTTTACGACGGCGACGAATCAAGCCGGTGTTGATCCGTTTTTCATCAAACACGGGCTCGTCAGTTTCCGACGCTTTATCTTTATCTTTACGTTCATCCAAAGAACGAACAACTTCTTCATCGACAACGCTCATATGACTTTTCGCCTCAATTCCTGCCTGCTGCAAACGTTCAAGCAACTCTTTATTTTCCAGACCCATCTGCTGTGCCAGTTCGTAGATTCTAATTTTTGCCATCAGAGTTCCCCCATTACATACATATATCGTTGCAGCTCGTGATTTAATGTTTGCGCCAATGGACTTTTCTTCAGAGCCAAAACACTTCGCTCCGACAGGCCTAACGCTTGTCCCAAAGTCGCTTTATCAAAACACTCAATCAGCGGCACGTTTGAACGTGCAGATCGTTGCCGCAATTTCGAACCAACACCTTCCGACACATCAGACGTCATCAACACCCAGGCGATCTCTTGAGGGTTTTTCAACGTCGCTAGCACCAGCTGACTACCACTGGCAACCAGTCCGGCCTTTCGTGCCATCCCGATTAGATTAAGAACTCGAAGGCGAACTTGTTCGCGCAACGAACCGATCAACGGGTCAACATCAACATTGATTTGAGCATTTTTCAAAGACCGTGCAAAAGCCTTACGCTGCACAGCCCGGGTTATACATTCGCGTTTAAAACAGCTATACGCACCACGACCAGGCAATTTGTGTTGATAATCCACCAGCAGATCACCATTCGGTGAAGCTACAAATCGGATAAGATTCTCCTGTTCATCGCTGCACCGGCATGCAACACAGGTGCGAGTTACGTGGCGTTTGTGTCCAGTCACTGAGGATTATTTTCCCTCCGCTTGCACATTTTCTTCAGTCACTTCTTCAGTCACTTCTTCAGTCACTTCTTCAGTCACTTCTTCAGTCACTTCTTCAGTCACTTCTTCAGTCACTTCTTCAGTGGCAGTATCTTCTTCTTGCTCAAGTTCCGCAGCGCGTGTCTCACTCTTGATATCGATTTTCCAACCAATCAATCGTGCAGCCAAGCGAACGTTCTGGCCTTTTTTGCCAATTGCTAAAGAAAGCTGGTCGTCGGGAACAATAACTTCCATCGCCTGCTCTTCATTATCCACATAAACACGCGAGACATCTGCCGGAGCCAAAGCTGCACACGCAAAGCGAGCCATATCAGGCGACCAAGGGATAATATCAATTTTTTCACCACGCAGTTCAGAAACTACATTTTGAACACGAGAACCACGCATACCAACACAGGCACCTACCGGATCGACATCGGGATCGTGAGAAACAACCGCGATCTTCGCCCGGCTACCCGGCTCACGAGTGCAGGATACAATCTCGACAATCCCTTCGGCAATCTCCGGAACCTCGGTTTTAAACAGTTCCATCACCAGACTTGGATGAGTCCGGGACATAATAATCTGCGGTCCCTTGGGCGACATTTTGACTTCAGCAATATACGCACGAACGCGATCAGATTGTCGATAATTTTCACGGGGCACCTGCTCACGATGAGGCAACAGTGCTTCGGCACGACCAAGATCGATAATAAGATCTCCACGCTCATAGCGACGAACAATACCATTAACCAGTTCACCCACACGATCCTTGAACTCGTTATAAATCCCCTCGCGCTCGGCTTCACGTACCTTCTGGATGATCACCTGCTTAGCCGTCTGTGCTGCAATACGACTGAAGCTACCGGAATCCATCTTCATACCCAGAGAGTCACCGCACTCAACATCCGCATCAATCTCTTGCGCTTCAGCGAGATCCATCTCTTTGTACGAATCCTGAACTTCATCGACAATGGTAACAAACTCGAACAGTTCAACCTCACCCTGCTCGTTGTTGTAGTGTGCTTCAAGATCACGTGTGTTGCGGTATTTTTTGTTGGCAGCGGAAAGAACAGCCGACTCAAGAGCTTCTACCAGAACCGCCCGGTCAACACCTTTGTCTTTAACTACCTGATCAATCACGTGGTTGAGATTAGCAACCATTTTGGCTCTCCTATCCTGTGCTTACTAAATACCGGCACAGCCATGCTATGGCGGGTTTAATCCGTTAAAACTGAGGCTCAAGATTGATGGCTTCGAGTTCGTCGCGCTGTAGCGCAACCGGGCCACCAGGATTATCCTGCTGCTCAATCGTGACAATCCCCTGCTCCAGACCAAGCAGCTCACCAATAAAGATTTTACGCTTATAGCCACGGCCATCAGGATCCATCGCTTCAAGGGTTTTTGCACGGACAATGTTCCCCTTGAATCGTTCAAAATCAGCATCTTTTTTCAAAGGGCGATCGATTCCGGGTGACGAAACCTCAAGGCGGTAAACGACTCTGATCACCTCTTCGATGTCAAGAATCGCACTCAACTCACGACTGAAAGCAGCGCAATCATCAAGGTTGATTCCGCCGGACTTGTCGATAAACAAACGCAGTAACCACCCCGCACCCTCTGGACAATATTCCAGATCCACCAACTCCAGACCCTGCTCATCCAAAATGGGCTGAGCGAGTTCCTGAATTTTGGCTACGATCACTTCTTGAGACATTTTCTGTACCTTATAAACAAAAAAAGTGAGCAAAAGCCCACTTCTCATCAGATGAAAAGATTGATCCCGTTTATCTAGCACAACCACTCCGGGATGACAAGAAAAAACTGCGCCAGCGCTACATCTACAACCAAAGGAAATACTCTAGGATTTCCGTTCAAGCAACGCAACAACTTCAGTATGACACGTCTGTGGAAACATATCTACAGCCCGAATCGACTCAAGGCGATACGGCCCTTTGAGCAACTCACCAAGATCGCGCATCAACGTCTGTTGATCACAGGACACATAGACAATACGCTGCGGAGAACAACGAAGAATCTCAACAACGGCCTCCTTGGCACCACTGCGTGGCGGATCAAGGACAACCACGTCTACTGCTTCATGCCAGCGACGCAGAAAGCGTTCGACCGGCTCGGCAAAAAAACTGCAATTATCAATAGCGTGGCGGCGGGCATTGGCGCGCGCACTGTCGATCGAGGGGGTATAACCCTCAACGCCAACCACCCGGGCACTGCGGCGAGCCAGAGGCAAAGAAAAATTGCCCATGCCGCAGTAGAGATCAAGCACGGTTTCATCCCCTTGCAGTGCGGCACGCTGCTTAACCATTTCGACCAACTGTCGATTCTGGGCCAGATTAATCTGAGCAAAACCACCCGGCCCGTAGTTCAAAGCCAATGGCGGCTCGTCAACCTCAATCGTCAGTTCGGCCTCGCCTTGGATAACGGTCAATGGCGATTTACGACCACCTTGCACCAACACCGCAGCATCCAACGCACTAATCCGCCGGCGCAGCCAATCACAAAAAGCGGATTGTTGACGGCCCCGCGATTGTTCTCTGCCATTATAGTGGACGATGATGCGACAGGCCGCGCCATCATCACCAACAAGACCATCGGCATCGCCGACCGCTATATCGATCTGAGGCACCGCTGCGGCATACTCCGTACCATCAAACAGTTGACGCAAAGGCGTGATCAAAGCATCAATCGCCGGATCAATCACCAGACAATGATTAACATTAACCACCGCATGGCTGCCGCGCCGATAAAAACCGATCATGAAACCCGCCACAGTATTGCAACACTTAAGCTGAATCCGGCTGCGATAGCCCATCTCTTTTGGACTGACCACCAGCGGCAGGATCCGGGCAGCATCAAGGTTTAACTGACGCTGACAACTGTCGACAAACAGCCGCTGCTTCCAGTCACACTGATCGTCATAGGAGAGCTGCTGCCAATCACAACCGCCGCATTCAGCAAAATACTCACAGGGTGGCGTCCGACGCTGCGCCGATGGCGTCAACACCTCAACCAGCTGCGCCTTGGCATAGCGCTTTTTATCCTGAACCACCTTACAGCGCACGCGATCACCGGGGATCGCTCCGGCAACAAACACCGCCTTGCCATCGACATGACCGAGGCCGCTGCCACCATAGGTCAGGGTGGTGATATCAACCTCAATCATCAACGCAATCCCGGCAACAAGGTTTTTTTACGTTGCGACAACAAGGCGAGAAACTTCTGCGGAAACTGATCACCGGCCATATAGGTCATGGTTCCCTGACGAAAAGCCGTCACGACCTGACTTTTTACGCTGTCCAGATCGTCGCTACTCACACCCATCCGCTCCAGAGTTTGAAAAACATGGCGCTGGCCGTCATCGAAAATCAGTGAGACCTCAATACATACGCGGTGATAATCACCATAATAACGGTTGGTCTTATCGCAAAATTCCACCGTCACACCGTTTGCCAGTGTTTCACCGGTCAACAAATCAGTCATCGCCCTGCTCCTTATTTTTCTGCTCACTTTTTCCCAGTTCATTGCGCACCCAGTCGACCTTGCGCCACAGACCACGCAGCACCCGCACATCACGCGCACTCAGACCAGAGCGGCCAAACATTCGCCGATAAACCCGTAAAATATGATCGGGATTCTCTTTATCGAGATAACCAATGCCGACCAACGCCTTTTCCATGTGGCTATACATCTTTTCCACATCGCCATTGTCCGCCAAATCAACGGCAGGCGCCCCACCACCCTCGCCTTCACGTTCAACAGCGCGAATCTTGCCCAATTCATACAGACACAACGACACCGCCTGAGCCAGATTCATCGACGGCAGTTCATCACAGGTGGGAATAGTGATAAAGCGCTGACACAGATCAAGTTCCTCGGTAAACAGACCACAATCCTCGCGGCCAAACACCAGCGCCGTCTGCACGTGCGGCCCAAAGCCGACCAGCGTCTCGGCGGCAGCATCGGGATACAAAAAATCATCCCGATCACGATAGCGGCCAAAACGACGGGTGGTACCGAACGCATACTGGCAATCAGTCAGGGCGTCGTCAAGACGGCTATAAACCTTTGCCGATTCAAGCAACACACTGGCCTTGACCGCCATCAAACGCGCATCATAACCAAGATGGTTGGTCTGCGGGTTCACCAGGCGCAGATCGCTGAAACCAAAGTTGGCCATGGCCCGGCACACCGAACCAATATTCAATGGCCCCTGCGGTTCTACTAAAACAACGGCCATGTTAGGGACAACGCCCTTGGGCGAATCATTTAAACTTTCAGACATAAATGGTCTTTCTAAACAAATAAGCTTATCGTTGATGCGAAAATCAGCAAAACCGGGACTGTCCCCGCGCCCTTAAGGTGTTAGAGGGGGGGGCTATCCCAGGCTTTTGCGGCGCGAACAGCCGGTATTCCATAGCTCGTAAACATCTGGGACAGCCCCCGATGCCCCTAGGAACAGTTCCGAGTTTACTACACCGCAGAGCGATTTTTTTTGCTAAGCCATCAGGCATAATCCCCGACACAAAACTGAGCTAGAGACGCCGCGACGATCGCCGCCGTTTCCGTACGCAATATTCGCGAACCCAACGATACCGGGACAACCCCGTACTGCTGCGCCTCATCGATTTCACTCTCTTCGAAACCACCTTCCGGGCCGATGATCAACGCCAGTCGATCCGGTCGACTCGAACCCAGCCCTTCGCGAAACGACCAGCCGGTTCCCTTTTCAGACAACAGCAACTTGACGTCCTCGTCAGCCAGCGAGTTGAGCATCTGCGACCAACTATGCACCTCGGCCAATTCGGGCAATTGTGCCCGACGACACTGACGCGCTGCTTTCAGCAACACATCGGGCCAACGGTGCGATTTACGCTGCCCGGCATCACGCTTCTCAAGGGTGGTGGAATGCTCACTGACGAATGGGACAATCCGCATTACGCCAATCTCGGTCAACTTTTGCAGCACCAGCTCAAAACGCTCCTTTTCCGGCAGCGCTTGATAGACACAGATCTCCAACGGCGATTCCGGTGATTCCAGTTCAGCAAAGGGGATCACCATCGCCTGCTCCGCATCCAGGGCACTGATACGGGCACGAAAATAGCGCTGCTGTGCATCCACCGCCGTCATCACTTCACCGGGACGGGCCTGCCAAATCTGCAACGCCTGAAGTCCCGCAGCGCCCAGAAAACATTCCTGTTCAAGCTGCAACACCGTATCACAACTGATACGGCTATCGCGTCCACCCTGATTAACGCATGCGTGGCTCACAACCAATCTCCCTCCAGGCAGCAAAACGATCACGCGCCTGCTGGCGCAATTGTTCATCATACACTTCAGCAAAGTCGATTACATGCTTGAAATGACACATAAATTCCACCCGACATGGCCGGGCGGCAATCAATATCTGGGCACCGTTGGAGTTGCGCTCTTCAGTGCCGATAGCAATCGCCTCTTCATGACATTCAACGGCACCGTTATCCCAAACATGGGGCAAGAACGAACCCTTGTCCCAGGTCCACATAAAGCGATCAAGGGTCAGCGCCTGATTGTCATCGGCGACCAGAATCAGCACCCGTTGGCCTTGCGCAAAAAATTCCGTTGCCAACTGGCACAGATGCTTGGCCTTTTCCGGTTTCTTCAACTTAATAAACTCAACAACTGGCAAACCAGACTCCCCGTTATCGTCAATTTTGAATAATTCCTGAATCCATCAGCCCGACAAAGCAACAATAAAAAAGCCGGGAAAACCCGGCCTTTTTATCACAACAATTATTATCAAGTCCAGCACCACGGCTAGAACAGTTCCACAAATCAAGGTCCGTAGGTTGGGTTAGCGAAGCGTAACCCAACAACTGTTGATTCAAACCCTCAAAACCAAGGTCAAGTTCGCGGATTTCGTCCCGCAGCCGACACACTTTCTTTGCAAAGCCCCAAAGAAAGTGAGCAAAGAAATGGCTTAAAACCCGGCCCTCCGGGGGTCGCAAACCCACTTACGATGAGTCGTTTTCCGTTATGCTTCACCTGAGCGGCAAGTCGGATCTTACGACCGACTTAAGTGGTCTCTTTTTCTGAGCTACGGCATTGAATAGCTTGTTTGTTTATCGCTCCCTACTTTTTCCGTGGCATCGTCATGCAGTACCCTGTTGGTGCAACACGATAAATATGGTTAGCGAAGCTCAAACCTGACATGATTATTATTTCATCGACAAAGCCTGACGACAAAAATCAGCACCACGCTCCAATGCCTGATAATTCATCGGCAGAAAACGATGATTGCGTTCCGGCAGCACCACTTTCAGCGCCTCCTTGACCGTTTCCATCTTTACCACCTTGCTATACTCAAGATAGGCACCAAGCACGATCATGTTGACCAGGCGTGAATCACCCACCTCCAACGCCATCTCATTGGCGGGGATCAGCACCTTTTGCAGGTCATCACGCGATGACCCATCGTCGTCGATCAACGACGAGTTGACCAGGGCAAAGCCACCACTGCGCACGCGATCATAATATTTTTCCATCGACAGTGGATTGAGCAGCAATGCCGCCTCGGGCTCTCCTACCACCGGCGAGCCGACATTTTTATCGGCCATAACAATGGTGCAGGTTGCCGCGCCACCGCGCTTTTCAACACCATAGGCTGGAAAATAGGAGGCATCATTACCCTCCATAATGGTGGCATAAGCCAATAGATTTCCGATCAGCAAAACGCCCTGGCCACCGAATCCGGCCATAAATACATCATGATTCATCTTCTTTATTCCTTTAGTAACTGGTAACACAGGTGTTAACGATTAATACCGTTACTCCCCCGTTGCATCTTTATACTCACCCAGCGGAAAATACGGAATCATCTCACTACCGACGCGCTCATTGGCGGCCAACGGACTCATTCCCCAGTTGGTCGGGCAGGAAGACAACACTTCGACAAACGCAAACCCTTTGCCGTCGAGTTGAGTCTCAAACGCCTTGCGAATCGCCTTGCCGGCCTGCAACACATGCTTTGGAGTATCCACGGCAACGCGCACCGAGTAGGCCACCCCGTCCAGTCCCGACAGCAGTTCCGCCATTTTGATCGGATAACCGGCCTTGGTCACATCACGACCATAAGGGGTGGTGGAGGTGATCTGCCCCGGCAATGTGGTCGGTGCCATCTGGCCACCGGTCATGCCGTAGGTGGTATTATTGACAAAAATCACCGTCATCAACTCGCCACGATTGGCGGTATGGATAATCTCACTGGTACCGATCGCCGCCAAGTCACCATCGCCCTGATAGGTAAACACCGGACGGTTGGGATGAACGCGCTTGGCACCAGTAGCCACAGCCGGAGCCCGACCATGCGGAGCCTCGATGACATCGATATCGAAATAGCCGTACAAAAAGACACTGCAACCAACCGAAGCAACGCCGATGGTCTGATCCTTGATCCCAAAATGATCTATGGCTTCCGCCACCAGACGATGGATGGTCCCATGCTGACAACCGGGGCAAAAATGGGTCTGAACGTCCTTGAGTGAATCGGGACGGGAAAATACTTTTTTCATCTCTGTACTCATGATCAAGCCTCGTAACGGGAGCGTATCTTGGCCAAAAATTCTTCGGGGGTCGGCAGTGAACCAGCACCGGGAGCCCGACCATAAAAGTCAACCTCAACATCGCGAACCGCCAGACGCACATCCTCAACCATCTGCCCATTGTTCAGTTCAAAGCACAGAATCCGCTGACCATCACGCTTACACTGCTTGAACGCCGCCTTGGGGAACGGGAACAGGGTGATGGGGCGCAACAGACCAACCTTCATCCCCTCTTTACGCGCCAGACGGATGGCGGTCTTGGCAATCCGCGCCGTACTGCCGTAGGCCGTTACCACCAATTTGGCATCATCCAGTTCGATCCCCTCGTAGCGCACCTCTTTTTCCTGCATCACCGCATACTTGGCGTGAAGGTGGTTGTTGTGCGCTTCCAACTCGCCATCGCCCAAGTACAGCGACTTAATAATCTTCTGCTCACCGGCCTTTCCGTCACCGATCAACGCCCAGTCCTTTGTCTCCAGATCGTCAGGGGCGACATAAGAATGTGGCTCCAACCCTTCCTTCATCTGACCGATCACCGCATCGGCCAGAATCATCGCCGGCACCCGATAGCGGTCCGACAGATCAAAGCCAAGGATCGCCATGTCGTACATCTCCTGAACCGAATCAGGGGCGAGAACGATAATGTGGTAACCACCGTGGCCACCGCCCTTCACCGACTGAAAATAATCAGCCTGAGAGGCATCAATACCACCGAGACCGGGACCGCTACGACAGACATTGACGATCAGGCCCGGACACTCACTGCCCGCCATATAGGAGATCCCCTCCTGCTTGAGGGAGATACCGGGGCTGGATGACGAGGTCATAGCCCGTGCACCACAGGCACTGGCTCCCAGCAACATATTGATAGAGGCCACTTCACTTTCAGCCTGAATAAACTCACCACCGAGTTTCGGCAACTCCCGCGAAATATATTCGGGGATATCACTTTGCGGGGTGATGGGATAACCAAAATAGTAACGGCAACCGGCCTCAAGAGCCCCCATCGCTACCGCTTCATTGCCTTTAACAAACAAACGTTTTGTCACGTATTCCTCCATTGCGAACAGCACTTACGCAGCGCGCTTATACTTCTCCGCTTATTTCTCGCTTATTTCTCTATAAACCTCGATAGCCACATCGGGGCAGATCTGCGCACACAGGGTACATCCCGTGCAACGTTCCATATCCTCAGCACTGATCACCGCCGGCAGAAAGCCCTGTTTGTTCAGCTCGGTACTCATTTTAATCAGACCCTGAGGACAGGCCACGGTACACAGAGCACAGCCCTTGCATCGCAACTCATCAATAATAATTTTATTTGCCACGTTCTCGTCCTTTATGCTTACAACGCACTAAAAATTAAGCGGCCCCAAACCTTTGAGACACAACTTTTAACTATATCAAATACCGTAAATGGTCGTCAAACTGAAATAACATCGACAGCAATCCGCCCAGGTTTACGGAAGGCTTTCTTGGAACTTTTGCCTTTTGAGTAACTGTAGGCCGCTCCGACAGTCACTCAATGAAAGTTCGCGAAGGGCGTGAGTCGCTATCAACTCACGCCAGCAATAGCAAACACCAATAGTAACCATTCAAAACATCAATATTTCCATTTTGACATTACTTAAACTATTTACGTACATTGCGACCCTTAACGTCATCCTTATTGCAAAATCATCACAAAGGAAATCCATGACAGATATAACAGTTGGTATCGACATTGGCTCAACAGCCACCAAGGCTGTCCTTGTTAACGATGGCCAGATTACCGCACAGGTGGTGATCCCCAGCGGTTGGGATCCCAAGCAAGCCGGACGCGATGCCTACGATGCCCTGCTGCAACAGAGCAAACTTGGCGAAACAGACGTCAAGGCTGTGGTTGCTACCGGCTATGGCCGTATATCGTTACCGTTTGCCGACCGTCGGGTGACCGAAGTCACCTGCCACGGTCGCGGTGCTGAATATATGGTGCCGGGCAGTCGACTGGTAGTCGATATTGGAGGTCAGGACAGTAAGGTAATTGCTCTAGATGGTCGAGGCAATGTTACCGATTTCCTGATGAATGATAAATGCGCCGCCGGAACCGGACGTTTTTTGCAAGTGATGGCCGGAGTCCTCGACCTAACTCTCGACGAACTGGGAGAGTTGGCATTGGTTTCAGAACCTGCCGTCATCAGCAGTATGTGTACCGTTTTTGCCGAATCGGAAGTGATCGGCCTGCTGGCCCGTGGCACCGCTAAAGGAGCCATCGCCGCCGGCGTCGTTGAATCCATCGCCAAGCGCCTGCCGACCCTGGTCGGGCGGATGCCGCACACCGAGGCCATCACCTTTACCGGTGGGCTTGCTGGCAACAGCGCCATCTGTCAACGCATCGAACACAGCCTTGGTCGCCAGCTACAGGTTCCCAAACTCCCACAAATGGCCGGAGCCATCGGCGCTGCCCTTATCGGTAGCGATCTTTAATCTCAGGAGAAGTTATGCAGTCAGCCATCTATGAACAACTTGAAACTTTACGCGAAAACAATGTCATCGCCCTGAAAAATGCCAAAGAAGCAGGACAAAACATCGTCGGTATTTACTGCCTATACGCACCGGCAGAGCTGATCGTCGCTGCTGGTGCCAGTCCGGTCGTACTGTGTGGCACCAGTCAAAAACCGATCCCCACCGCCGAACAGAGCCTGCCACGCAACCTCTGCCCGCTGATCAAATCGAGCTACGGTTTTGCCGTCACCGACACCTGCCCATTCTTCCATTTCGCTGACTTCATCGTCGCTGAAACCACCTGCGATGGCAAAAAGAAGATGTTCGAGCTGATGGAAGAGATCAAACCCATGCACCTGATGCAGTTACCACAGATTCAGGACAAGGAATCGGCCCTCGCCTACTGGGTCAAGGAACTGGAGCAGTTGAAGACACGGCTCGAAAAAACCTTCGACGTTGAGATCACCGAGCAGAAACTGATCGACGCCATCGAACTGCTCAATGACGAGCGACGCAGCCTCAAGGAACTTCAGGATGTCTGCCGCCATAAACCGGCACCCATCAGCGGCATGAAGATGCTCACCGTCCTCCATAATCGCGGTTTCGCCCTCGATAAACGCGCCACCATCCAACTGGTCGATCAACTCACCGCCGAACTGACCGAACGGATCGAGCAAGGGATCTCCACCCTAGCCACCGATGCACCACGCATCCTGCTCACCGGTGTTCCCGTCGGACTCGGTTCCGAAAAAGTGGTCCGCATCATCGAAGAAGCCGGTGGTCAGGTGGTGTGCTTCGAGAGCTGCGGTGCCTATAAAAAAGTGGAACCGGTACAACAAAGCGATGACACCCTGCGCGGCATTGCCGAAAGTTACCTCGATATCCCCTGCTCCTGCATGTCGCCCAACCAAGGTCGCTACCAGCTGGTGTCGCGCCTCGCCAAAGAGTTTCAGGCCGACGGCGTCATCGATCTGACCTGGCAGGCCTGCCACACCTACAACATCGAGTCATTCAGCCTGCGTAAGCATGTGCAACAGCAAACCGGGCTGCCGTTCCTCCAAATTGAGACCGATTACTCCGAGTCGGACAGCGAACAGCTAAAACTGCGCCTGGAGGCCTTTTTGGAATTATTGGCAGGGCGGTAGCGCTTAAGCTATCGAACCGAGAACAACAAAAATCGGCCAGCGAAGATTTCGATGGCCGGTTTTTATTTTGACCGCTGTGGCCATAACGTGTCTACAGCCGGGCTGTTCAGCCTGTCCCGCAAGAAACAGTACCGCTACCCTTGAGGAAACATCCGTTCTGCAGCATATTCAGTGATATCCGCCGCATAATGCAGAAACAGATCCTTCTTCCCTTCAATGGGTACCCAGTAACTGTCGAGCACCATCTCCAGTTCGGAGTAGTAACTGACAGCGTGCTTACCAGTATTCTCTTTGAGCGCCTGATTGTCCTGGCAACGCTGACAGGAGATACCGCCCTCTTTGACACAGCGTTTGCCGCGGCACAGGCCAATTTTGTCTACCTGCGGGTTGGCGGCGAGGATGGTGCGGACCTTATATCCCAGCATCACGACCGAAGGATGGTTATCCCACATTTTTATGTTTCGCCAGACTCATGTTTCTCGTCGTCCTTTGGATTGCTTTCGGACAATGGAGCAAGGTCTCTCTGGAATTACTGCGGAGAATCATCCTGCGTCAGCACGCTAAACACCGCAGCGGTCAACTGCTGCAATTCGTTTGGCGTGACAATAAAGGGCGGCATCAGATACACCAGGCGGCCAAACGGACGCACCCACACCCCACAGTCGACAAACTGCCGCTGGATCTGCGCCATATCCACGGGCTGCGCCAATTCCACCACGCCAATGGCGCCCAATACCCGCACATCGACAACACCGGGCAACTCTTTACAGGGGGCCAGCCCCTGTTGTAGCCGTTGTTCAATCTCCCACACCGTCTGCTGCCAGTTTTGGTCACACAGCAGATCGATACTGGCCACAGCAACCGCGCAGGCCAGCGGATTGGCCATAAAGGTCGGGCCGTGCATGAACAGTCCCGGCTCGCCGTCGGAAATCATCCCGGCCAACGCGTCGGTGGTCAGCGTCGCCGCCAAGCTCAGATAACCGCCGGTCAGCGCCTTGCCGACACAGAGGATATCGGGCGTCACTCCGGCATGTTCCAGAGCAAACATCCGTCCGGTACGGCCAAATCCGGTGGCAATTTCATCAAAGATCAACAACACCCCGTAGCGATCACACAACTCGCGCAGCCGCACCAGATAGTGCGGTGAGTAGAAACGCATCCCACCGGCACCCTGTACCACCGGCTCAATGATCACCGCCGCAATTTCATCGGCGTGGACGGCCAGCTGTCTCTCAAGATCCTTGATATAACTGTCATCCCAGGGCTGGTAAAAACCGCACTGCGGTGCTTCGGCGAACAATTGCTGGGCAAGCACCTGACGAAACAGCCCGTGCATACCCGTCACTGGATCACAGACCGACATGGCAGCAAAGGTATCGCCATGATAACCCGAACGCACCGTCAATAATCGATGCTTTGTCGGTTTGCCAGCGGCCTGCCAATACTGTAGAGCCATTTTGATGGCCACCTCCACCGCTACCGAACCGGAATCACTGAAAAACACCTTCTGCAATGGCTGCGGTGTTAACTCAACCAGCCGCTGCGCCAGCTGCACCGCCGGAGCATGGGTCAAACCGCCGAACATCACATGGCTCATGGCGCCCAACTGCTGAGTCATCGCCGCGTTCAACTGCGGATGATTGTAGCCATGAATCGCTGCCCACCACGATGACATACCGTCCACCAGTTGGCGTCCGTCCTCAAGCTCAATGATTGAGCCGGAGGCACTACGCACCGGATAGACCGGCAGCGGCTCATGCATGGAGGTATAGGGGTGCCAAATATGGTTTCGGTCAAAATCGAGATCAATGTCAGGCGGATTCATCATCATCTTTACGCTCAGAGTTAACTAGAGGGGAAAATCAAGGGCTGCAACTGCCGCCATGAATGGCTCTGGCGATTCGCGTTCAAGGTCAGGTAGATCGATCAACGGGCAGTCATAGCCGTAACGGGGTAGCGCCTGCGCCAGAACTCGGCGAGTATCGTCCGCAATCAGCTCGCTGCTCTGCGGATAGCGGTTATACAGCACCGCCACCACCGGGATGCCGCGCTGACGGCAGGCCTCAAGGGTCAGCAGGGTATGGTTGATGCTGCCCAGTCTGGCCGAAGTCACCAACACCAGCGGATAGTGCTGCTCTTGCAGGTAGTCGGCCAGCAACAAATCGGACGTCAGCGGCACCAGCAAGCCACCGACGCCCTCAAGCAGCACCAGCTCATAGTTCTGCTGCAGTTGTCGGGTGGCCGCGCTGATCACATCAGGATCGATCTGCCGCTGTTCCAATGCTGCCGCCAGATGCGGCGAGGCCGGAAAGTCGAACAGATAGGGACAGGTAGTACCGTCAAGGTCTTCTGATTGTAACGATAAGCCCATCAATTGGCGATGCTTGAGGATATCCTCTGCCGTTCCCTGGCAGCCGGTCTGCACCATCTTCTGGGTGATCACCTTCCCCGCCCCTCGACTCTGCAACAACGCCTTGGCGAGCAGGCCGGTAGCCCAGGTTTTACCGATATCGGTATCAATGCCGCCGACGGCAATCACTTTGCCACCCTTACCCAGCCCATTACTCATGCCAGCACCCCGATCTCACGCATCTCTTGGCAGCAAACTGCAGCATTGCCAATGGCGGCAGTCTTGGGCTGATGCTGCACCGAGCAGGTGGACCTCTTTTTCATGCAGCAATACAAGGAATGATAGGTCAGATACACGCCATTGCCACAAGAATAGGCCCGACGGTAGCGCTCAATAAATTCACGATGGCGACTCTTCGTCCAGACCCGTGCCGACTGGCCATCAAGGCCATTGACCCCGGTGTTGCTGACATGGCGCAGCACCGCCTGCGGCCCGTCAAACTCAACCTGCTGCACCTCTTCCAGCATCGCTTCCATCTCAAACCAGAGTTCCGCCATTTTCTTCAGCTCTGCAAGGGAATGGTAGTGCAACCCCACCGATTCTAACTCGCGAAACTCGCGCATATTCTCGGGTCCGAAACTGCTGAAGCATAACCGTCCCTGTGGACCAAGAATCGTAGCCATCCGCTTAAAAAACGCCGGCAGATCATCCAGCCACTGCAGCGCGGCACCGGACACCACCAGATCGATCTCTTGCGGCAAAATTGTGCAATCCTCAATATCGCCGGGGATAAAATCCATCGCCATTACATCGTGTTGTTTGATCACCTCGGCCACCAGCTCGGCGCTTTCCGGCACCAGATCATTGGCATAATAATGACCCACGCCAATGCGCAACAACAACGCTTCGGTCAACCCCCCCGACCCGGCACCAACCTCAAACAGCCGCTCCACTGCCGCGTGCTCAGCACTGGCGCTGATCATGTCGGCAAGACGCTCGGCCATGGCCTGCTGGACAAAGGCATGCTTGCGATAGTCCTGCAATTGCCGTCCAAAACGCTGGCGTATCAATGGCTTGCTCAGCTGCGACATGAAAGCACCTCCGGCCAGGTCTCAAAATCAAAAAACGGCATGTGGGCCATCGTCGGTAGCACGGTCTGCGCTACCCCCTGCCAAGCCAACTGCTGTGCAGCACAGGGAAAGATCATATCCTTACCGCCGATAATGGCATGGCTGTAACGCCATGACGCTGCCTCAACTGGTGGGCTGGAAAGAACATGACCCTGAATGGCGGCCAGTTCCTGCTGCTGATCAGCAACGCTGCGCTGCGAAGCCATGACTTCAAAACGGTTCAGCGCTGCCGCGCCACCACAGATCCGACGCATAAAACGTTTTCGATTCGGTTCGTTGTAGGTATCCAGGGTGGACTGAAAAATTCGGATGGGAATGCCATGTTGATCACTGATCGGCTCCAAGGTGCCGTTCACCGCAATCGCCTGTACAACGTCTTCCAGGCCGGCATGGGCGGCCGCCCATACACCGAGCGACCAGGCGATAACCAGCCGCTGCTCGTAATCCGCAAGCTCATCCAGCACCGACTGCGCTATGGCAAGGTCACGGTAGTCGTAGCACAACAGCACATCGTGACCAAAGTCGGTGGGTGTCTTGGCCAGCAGATGCGCACCAAGCTGCTCGTCCATCCCCCAGCCGGTAAAAAACACCAGCACCCGGTCATGACCGGCTTTTTCCAGCCAACAGGTTTTCATGGCTGCTCACCGCTAAGCAGTTGAGGAATCATGGCGATATCGTCCCAGCGCAGATCGGCCCGCAGCGAAAAACGCAATCGCGCCGTATTTTCCGGCACCGTCGGCGGCCGGACCGGCAACGCCAGCATGCCGTGGTCACGCAGCTGGGTTGCTTTTTGCACCGCCAGCTCATCGCTACCGATAATCACCGGCACGATATGGCTGTCGCCATAGGTCTCCAACCCCACCGCAGTCAGAGCATCACGCAGTTGGCCACTGATATGCTGCAGGTGATGACGCTCCGCCTGCATCGTCTGCTGCGCTTCAAGGACCTTGATGCTCCAACCCAGAATCGCCGGTGGCAGTGCGGTGGTAAAGATAAACGGTCGCATGGTGTTGATCAGATAGTCGCGCACCAGCAGATCAAGCACGGCATAGGCCCCGGTCGAGGCCAACGCCTTGCCGAAGGTACCAATAATGATATCGACCCGCTCGGTCACCCCTTGCGCCTCACACAGCCCCTGACCCTGATCACCAAAGGTACCGACGCTATGGGCCTCATCGACAATGAGCATGGCCTGATACTGTTCTTTAAGATCACAAAGCCGACGCAGATCAGCCAGATCGCCATCCATACTGAACACCGATTCAGTGATGATAAACACCTGCCGATATTTACCGCTTGCCGCTGCCAGCAATGATTCGAGATGGGCATAATCCAGATGGCGATAGCGCTTGAAGGTGGCATCGGCGATCTTGCCACCATCGATGATGCTGGCGTGATTCAACTTGTCAGAAAGGATCAGGTCGTGCCGAGTCGAAAGCGCCGGCAGTATGCCGGTATTAGCGTGATAACCACTATTGAAGACCATGGCCGCTTCGCGACCGTACAACGCCGCCAGCTGCAATTCCAAGCGATCATAAAGGGGATGATTGCCCGTCAACAGCCGCGACGACGAACTGGTCATGGCATAGTCACCAACATGACCGCCAGCGTCATCCAAATAAGTTTCAAGCAGTTCCTGCTGGCCAGCAAGCCCAAGATAATCATTCGACGACAGGTTAAGCAGATAGCGACCATTGAACTCCAGCATGGTGCCGCTCCGCTCACGGGTTTGTGCCAACGACCGGAAACGCCCCCGCGTTTGTAGCCCATCCAGCTCTTTTTGAATTATCTCTGTCAAAGGCAGCATCATATTCTCCCCGCAATATGTTTCAACAGCCCTCTCTGACGGCCTGTCGTATCAACGTATCAATCCCTCAACATGGCTCGATCACATCAAAACCATGACAGATTAAAAGGTTAAATGCAGTATGTGTGAGGGGGAATCGAATTGTCAACCCGTCAACAGCCATGGTTTACAAACACTTGAGCCGTGCACGAAAGCATGGAAAATAAAAAAATCGGCTGTCGAAATTATCGACAGCCGATTTAAGTTTATATTTCACAATCTTCAGCCTATTGAGTATTGCCGATAAGAAGAAAAGACCGGCACAAAGAAGGTTATTCTCTGTTACCCTGCCTGTCTAGACAATCTCTTAGACCTCTGTTCAAATCGCAATGTTAACCGGGCATGTTGACCAGAGATAACCCAGGCCGACAAACCCCAGCGTCACCACCAGCAGCACAACGGCGACTCCACCCACCAATAAGCCTTCACGATAGTGTTTTTTCTTGAACAGCAGGTAGGCAAGGTAAAAAAACAGCGCACAGAAAGGTGCTGAAAACAAAAACAACATAGGTAATGAAACTCCTTGCATTCTCGAATCGGGTAATCACATCACCCATTAAATTCCAATGGTAGCCCTCTTTGAGTTGCATTGTCAATGAACCGCCTGTTATTGCCACTTTTCCACGTTAGTCATCGTCTGATTCAACGCATCTGTCGCATCGGTTTCAGTACGCACAACGATTTCCACCTCGGCATTGCCCAACACAAACCCCGGACCTTTACCAGCAAGATCTTGACGGACAATCATCACATTCAAACCATTTTCCAACAGCCAATTGGCCACGGCAATCCCCTTGGCTTTTTCCTTATGACAAAATGGATTGGCCACAATGATGTCAGCAGTTACCTCACCATCAGATGGACACACAGAGACACGCCTGAAAAATGGCGCCTCACCAAAGTGATCAGAAATCGTCTGACGATCCTCACAAAGAGGCACGGCAAGATTGAGTTGTTCTGCCGGCAAGGGCGCACAATGGATCAGCACCTC
>JAGGYC010000094.1 GCA_021162745.1 Desulfuromonas sp.
AAATATATTATGTTGGCTAAGTTAAGAAAGAACCAAAAGGGTTTTACCCTGATTGAGCTGCTGATCGTTGTCGCGATCATCGGTATCTTGGCAGCTATTGCCATTCCGCAGTTTGCTTCTTATCGTCAGAAGGCGTTTAACTCTGCAGCCCAGAGTGATTTGAAGACGCTCCGAACATCGCTTGAAGGTTTCTACACCGATACCTATTACTACCCCTACTAGAGGAGGTTTATTATGTATGTTTTAGCTAGAATTGTACCAGTATTGCTGGTTCTACTTTTGACTTCAGTAACTGCCTTTGCTGGAGATATTGGCCCTGTCAGCGAAGAGATTGATCTTTTCTTAAATGCTACGCATGTGGATGATGGTGACGGAGAGGAAGCTGTTGCTTTGTCTCCCAAGGTCTCAGCCTTTTATACCACTGACGGTTCAAGTTCCACTAACCAGTGGTATGCTATCTCGACCGGTCATGTAGGTGGCAGTGTGGCTTATGCAGCGTCACAGAATGCAAGTAATGTCTATTCGCAAGAGTTTTCTTCACCGGACGCACTCAGTGCCCTTCTTCAAACTGTTCCTACACAAGCAGTGTCGGCAGACAGCTGGGGTACTTGGGAGCGGATGTAAGTTATTCTGTAGTGTTTGCGTTTTGATTGAGAGCGCCCCGACAACGGGGCGCTCTTATTATTTATGATAGGTATGGTACCGGCAAGGAGTAGTGTCGTTGGCTGATTCGGAGCTGGTGGTGGGGGGAAGGTATAGAGACATTCTGTTGTTGATGGTTTTTATTTTTTTATCGCAATTGTTGAACCTGCCTTTTTTTCTAGACGCCAGTTTGTTGCCCAAGTTTATATTCTCTAGTGCCTCTTGTTTTCTCTTTATTGTTTTTTATCCTCCGAAAAAAATAGCTGTATATCGCTTTGATGTTCTTCTTGTTGTTTTTTTCTCAACCTTGTTTTGTTCTTCATGGCTATCATCTCACCCTTCCAGCTCATTCGTTGCCTATTTAAGCCTTTTAGCCATGATTTTTGGCAGGCTGTCACTTGATCACGTTTTTCGTGATAATATCCGCCAAAGTGTTTATTTTTTACGCTGCTACAGCATATTCAGCCTGATTGCAGCCATTCTGGGGCTATTTGAATATTTCAGTTTTTCATTTCTGGGTAAGTCCACTGTTCCTCTGATCCCTTATCTATTGCCACCCAATCTTGGTTCCCGTGTTGTCGGAACTTATGGCCAGCCTAACCTTTTTGCCTTGTTGCTGTTGTCTGGTCTGCTGGTGTATGTTTATTTGTATCTGCATGATGATGAGTTCTGTTGTTGCCGGTTAAAATGGCTCTGTTATCTCCCTTTTTTGACGGTGGCAGTGTCTTTCTTTATGACAGGTTCACGAGCTGGTCAACTTGCACTGGCATTGACATTTCTGCCACTGTCCTGGTTGGTTGTCCGACAGCGTTATCTTGCTGCTGATGTGTTGCGGCACAGGCGATTTTTTAAACTTGCTGCTACAATCGTTTTGGCGTACTTGCTGGTCTATGGGCTTAATGAATTTTTTTCTTTAAAGTGTGTGCGTGAACTGGGTGATACTGGCGCTTCAATTGAAACACGGTTTCTTTTGTGGATGGCAGCAATCCTTATTTTTCTTGATTATCCATTGCTGGGCGTGGGGCTTGATAATTACAAGTTTTACTTGCCTGAATATGCCAATAAGGCACATGATGTTTTGGGTTTTGTGCAATATGAGGCAATGGGTTATACAGGATGGGCGCACAATGAGGTGTTGCAACTTTTGTGTGAAGGTGGGGTTGTTGTTGGGCTGGTTCTTTTGCTTGCGCTCAGTGGTTTGTTTGGACAGCTGCTTGTTTTTGCTGTGCGGCGTCAACAATGGTCACCACTTAAGCTCTACAGCCATCTGTTTCTATTTCCTTTTGTAATCCACTCAATGTTCAGCTGGCCCTTTCGCCATCCCGCTCTTTTGGTGCTTTTTTTTACTTTTCTTCTGCTGTTGTTGTCGCAAGGCTCTTATCGTGCTGTTTGTGTTTCCGCAGTTTGGCAGGGAGCGTTACGTTTTGTTGCCGGGTGTTGTTTGGTAGTACTTGTTTTAGCTACGGTGCAGGAAGTGCGAATGGGGGGGCTGGCACAAAAAATGATTCAGCGGGGCGCTCAGGTCAGTTTTGGTGAATTTGAACAGCTTGTGAAGCAGCCCTACAATGAATATCCACTTTTGCTGAAACTTACTTCTCGTTATGTCTATGTTGCTGTTAAGGAAAAAGATGCTCTTTTTGCTCGGCAGATTCAACCCTATGTCCAAAAACTGGTTGATCTTCAGGGAACATATTGGCAATGGTACAATTTAAGTTTGGTCTATCTGTTGCTTGACCAGAAGGACGACGCTATGCTTGCTGTGTCACGGGCTATTGATCTCAGGCCGACCGAAGAAACATACTGGGCGCTTCAACATCACCTGAGTATGCTTAAAGCGGCTGGGGACACCGGCCAGCCGTTGGAAACCTTTTTGCCGATTCCCCCAGGTGGGGATTTCGAGAAAATCAAGGAGATTTATTTTTCCGATGATCGTTTTCAGATCGGTATGTAAAACGTATAAGCTAGGGTTGCTAAAAAAAACGACCCTAGCGGTTGATGACTTGAGTATTTCTATACCTACAGGTTCTGTGTTTGGTCTAGTTGGCCCTAATGGGGCTGGTAAGAGCACTACCATTCGTATGTTGCTCAATCTGATTCGTCCCGACCGAGGTGAGGTGCTAATTGACGACTCTTCCGTTTCCGACGGTTCTTTTTTACGTGATGTAGGTTATCTACCTGAAAATCCCTACCTGTATGATCATCTTACTTTGCGTGAATTGCTGCAGTTTGCCGGCCGTTCCTGTGGTTTGTCGGCGACAGTGATTGCTCAGCGCACTCAGGAACTCACTGAGCAGACAGGCATTGCCCACGCCTTGAAACGACGACTGCGTACCTTTTCCAAGGGGATGCGTCAACGGGCAGGGCTGTGTTTTGCTCTGCTGCACGATCCGTCGCTGGTGATTCTGGATGAACCGATGTCGGGACTAGATCCTCTTGGCCGCAAGATGGTGTGTGATCTGATCCTCGATTTGAAGCAACAGGGTAAGACGGTGTTTTTCTGTTCCCATATTCTTAGTGATACGGAACGGTTGTGTGATCAGATTGCCATTTTGCATCAGGGGCGACTGGTGCACGAATTTGACTCGGATGACCTTGCCGAATTTCGCAGTGGTGAGCGCTGCCTTGAGGATGAGTTTGTTGCCGCAGTCGGTCAAGATACAGTACAGAAGGAGATGCCGTCATGATGCAACGTGTCTGGGCTTTGGCGCTGGTGACCTGTAAAGAGGGGATACGTGATCGTTCCCTGTATGGCATCTTCTTGTTTGCGTTGTTTGTGCTGGGGTTGAATATTGCCGTAGCGGGATTTTTCATGCGTGATTTGGGCAAGGTGACGGTGGATATGAACCTTGCCGCATTGTCCTTTGCCGGCTTGTTGCTGGTGTTTTTTATCGCCATTAACTTGATGGCCAAGGATATCGACAAGAAGACCATTCATCTGGTGTTGTCAAAGCCATTTTCTCGTGGCGAATACATCTGGGGCAAATACGTTGGTCTGTTGCTGGTGATTTTGTTTGCTCAAGCGGTGCTGCTGCTGTTTTCTTGCGCGACCATCGCTTCTGTCCATGCCATGTATCCAAACTATTTTGCCGGTTTCAGCTGGTTGGTGTTTTTTGTCGCCGTGTTTTTTGTCTATCTGCAACAGGCGCTGCTGTGTGCCATTGTGGTGTTTTTCAGTGCGATCACCAGTACCTCGTTTATTACGCTCATCTTCTCCATGGCCAGCTATATTGTTGGTATCTCGCTGGAAGAGGTGGTGTTTTATTTGCGTAGTCAGGCGGCAACGCAAGAGGTTGTGGCCTCGGCGGCATTACAGCGTACTTTGGAAGTCGTTTCATGGCTGGTGCCCAATTTTGCTGCCTTTGATCTCAAACTTGAAGCCGCCCATGGTCTGGCGCTGGATTGGACACGGCTGGGTGTTACCTGTGGTTATGGGGTGATGTACATTGTTATATTGCTGCTGTTGGCTTCGTTGATTTTCAAACGGCGTGAGTTTAACTGATGGCAGGGCAGCGGAGTAAATGGTTATGGTTGCTGATTGTGCTGTTGTTACCGGTGTATGCGCAGCTGCATACGGGAAGCTGGGCGCAGCGTGCCGAGCTGCGGCAGTCGCAATCGGTTGGATTTCTGGTGCCGTCGCAGTTCAGCCGGGTATTGGCCTGCGGTTATAAGGGCTTGTTGGCGGATTATCAGTTCCTGCGCATCTTAACCTTTTTCGGTGATCGTTCATTGAATCAACAGCCGCCAACAGCTGAAGATTGGGATTATTTTCGTGACAGTATTGATGTTATTACCGATCTCGATCCCTGGTTTTACGATCCCTATGTGTTGACCGAAGGGTTGTTGACTTGGGATGCAGGACGTATCGAAGAGGCCAATGCTTTACTCGCTAAGGGGGTACGCTATCGTACCAACGATTGGCGACTGCCCTATTATATCGGTTTTAATAATTTCTTTTTTCTTAAGGATCATGCGGCAGGTGCCGAATACATTATGAAGGCAGCACGATTGCCTGGCAGTCCAAGCTATTTACCGACGCTGGCTGCGCGGTTAGCCTATTACGGTGGCAAGTCACAGACGGCGGTATTGTTTTTAAAACAGATGTTGGCCGAAAACAGCGATGAGCGCTTAGCTCGACGTTTGCAGCTACGACTACTGGCCTTGGAGCGTGCCGCACAGATTGAGGACGCTCTACAATGTTTCCGTCATGATCAACAGCGCGATGTCGTGAAACTGAGTGAGTTGGTGTCATCCGGTTATCTGGAAAGCTTGCCTGAAGATCCCTATGGTGGACGCTGGGGGATTTTGAAAAATGGGCGTGTGTTCAGTACCAGCAAGTTTGTAGAAAAGAAAAAGACAGATGTGGAATAGTACTTTCTGTATTTTTCTTTCTATTGATGCGCTGCAACTAAATAGCACAGTTTAAATAGACTGATATTTTTTTGATTCAATTGAAGGAGCGGTGTTGCTGATGGGACGATTCGAGATCTGGTTTTTATTTATTGCTGTGGCAATGCTTGGAGCTGTGATCGGTTCATTCCTCAATGTTTGTATCTATCGTATTCCTGCCGGCAAGTCGATTGCTTTTCCTGCCTCTCACTGTCCTGTCTGTTCTGCGCCGTTGCGCTGGTATCATAATGTTCCTGTGATCAGTTTTTTGTTGCTGCGCGGCAAGTGCGCCTTTTGCAACGCAAAGATTTCCTGGCGCTATCCTGCCGTCGAGTTGTTGAATGCCGGATTGTATGTTCTTGCCTTCTGGTATTTTGGTTTCAGTCCCATCACCCTGGTGTTGTTTTTGTTTCTCTCTGCATTGGTGGTGATTACATTTATTGATCTCGATCATCAGATTATTCCCGATGTCATCAGTCTGCCTGGCATTGTAGTCGGTTTTGCCTGTTCCTTTGCCTTGCCGTGGCTGACCTGGCTCGATTCGATTTATGGCATCCTGCTGGGTGGCGGAAGTCTGTTGGTTGTTGCCGGCGTTTACGAATTCCTGACCAAAAAGGAGGGGATGGGTGGTGGTGATATCAAGCTGTTGGCGATGATTGGGGCTTTTTTAGGCTGGAAGGTGATCCTTCCGGTTATTTTTTTAAGTTCATTGATCGGTTCTTTGGTTGGAGTGCCGCTGATGTTATTGCAAAAATCGGATGGCCAACTGGCGATCCCGTTCGGGCCTTTTCTGGCGACAGCTACCATTGTCTGGCTTTTCTGGGGGCGTTCCATTTTACAGTGGTATTTCTCCTTTTTTAGAGTGTAGTTCGTTTCTGTTGTAGATGATCTTTCAATAACGGACAGTAAATAGCTTGTCTTTTTTTAATTATTCTTGACGAGAGTTTGTTTTTCCCTATAATCGGACCAATGTAAATATGTAAAACATTTACTTTTTCTGTGTTTTTTAATCGAGAATTCACTTTTAGCCATCTTTCATAACGGGATCTTGTCTTATGTTTAGATCAAAGAAAGATATTATCGGGATTGATATCGGGGCAAGTGCGGTAAAGCTTGTTCAATTGCAAGAGACAAAGTCTGGATTCCAATTAAAGGGTCTGGATCGTGAGCCGTTACCTGCAGAAGCCGTTGTCGATAGTTCTATAATGGATTCGAGTGCGGTCGTTATGGCTATCCGTGATTTGATTGCACGTAATGCGATTAAATCTCAGGATGTTGCAACCTCTGTTTCAGGTCACTCTGTCATTATACGAAAAATTTCACTGGCCCTGATGACTGAAGATGAATTGGAAAATTCAATTCAATGGGAAGCTGAACAGTATATCCCCTTTGAAATGTCGGAGGTTTTTCTTGACTACCATATCCTTGGACCGGATCCCAATGATCAGGGGCAGATGGAGGTTATACTTATAGCTGCGAAAAAGGATTTCGTTGATGAGTATGTTTCTGTTGTCAAGGAAAGTGGTCTTAATCCAGTCATTGTTGATATTGATTGTTTTGCCATAGAAAATATCTATTGTTCTGTCTACACGGATGAGACTGCCAATATTGTTGCCTTGATCGACATGGGGGCCAGTGGCATTCAGGTTAATGTTCTCAAGGATTCGGTCTCTGTTTTTACTAGGGAAATCCAGCTTGGCGGCAGTAGTTATAACGAAGAATTACAAAAAAAGTTTGGTCTTAATGCTCAGGATGCTGAATCGCTTAAGCTTGGTGTCGATAATTTGAGTGTGGATACTGAGGCGGTTCAACTTGTATTGCAGGAAGTTACCGACAACCTTGTTCTGGAAATCCGTCGTTCACTTGATTTCTTTTCAGCGACGTTTGACGATGACCACGTTCAGAAAATTTATCTTACCGGAGGGGTTGCTTTGACGACAAATATACTCCCCTCACTGGCCGATGGTTTGGATGTCCCGGTTGAAATTCTTGATCCCTTCAGTCGAATGACGGTCAATGAAAAGGACTTCGATTTAGATTATGTCAAATCCGTCGCACCGTTTTTTTCAGTCGCTGCCGGCCTTGCAACTCGAAAAGTGGGAGATAAGTTATGATTCGAATTAATCTACTTCCAGTTAAGGCCGCTCAGAAGAAAGAACAGTTGCTCAACCAGATGATTGTTTTGTTGATAACGATTGTTCTCGTTTTTGCAGGATGTTTTGTTGTCCAGCGTTCGATTCAGTCGGATATCGATGGTGTTAAAACCGAAATAAAGAAAAACAATGCTGAGATAAAAAAACTACAGAAGAAAATCGGCGAAGTGAAAAAGTTTAAAGCCCTTCAGGAAGAGCTTAAGAATAAACTTCAGGTTTTAAAGTCACTGAAGGATGCCAAATCCGGTCCCGTTCATCTTATGGATGAGTTGATTACGGCATTGCCGGAACAGTTATGGGTAACGGATTATAAAGAGAAAGCCGGTAAGATCACGATTAAGGGCGTGGCGTTGAGTGAAGATGATGTCGCAGAGTTTATGACCAATCTGGATAAGTCTCCATATTACAGTAATGTCACTCTTAAGGTGGCAAAACAAAAAGTAAAAGATGGTCTGAAGTTGAAAAACTTTGAATTGTTGTGCCAGATAGAAAAAAAGGCAACTCCACCATCTAAGACAGCCAAGAAATAGGGAGGATCAATTTATGGATCCACGCGTCGAAAAAATATTGAAAATGCCTCTCTATCAGCGAGTGCTGTTGCTTGTTGTTATCTCTGCACTGATTATAGGTCTTTTTGTTTATTTTATGTATCTCCCTGCTCAAGAAGAACTGGAGAGAGAAACAGCAAAGAATGAAAAAATCTTTCTCAAGTTACAAGAAAGCCGCAGAATAGCTAATAATTTGCCGCGTTTCAAAGCTGAGTATGTAAAAATGAAAAAACAGCTCGACCTGGCTTTGAATGAATTGCCTAACAAGAGCGAAATTCCAAGTCTGCTATCAAGCATTGCCGGTCTTGCCAGAGATCGTGGTTTAGATGTTATGGAGTTCAAACCGGGCAAGGAATCTCCTCAGGGTTTTTATGCCAAGGTTCCGGTTTCTCTTAAGCTTAGCGGTAACTATCACCAGATGGCGCTATTTTGTGAGTCCGTATCTGAATTGTCCAGAATTGTTAATATTAACGATTTAGTTATGGGTAAGGCAAAAATGATAGATGGTGTAACGGAGTTGACCATATCTTGTGCGGCGACGACCTACCGGTTTATTGAAAACCCGCCGGCTGCAAAGAAAAAGAAAAAGGGGAAGAGAAGATGATGAAATTTCTTGTTCTTACTTTAATTGCAGTGATGTTTATGGGCTTGTCGGGATGCAGCGATAGTAAACCTGTCCAAAAAACGAAAACGAAAACCACCAGGGTGGCAGCTAAAAGGGTGGTTAAACCTGTCGTTGTTAAGGAAGAAGCGACTAAAAAAGAGGTTTTCCACTATCAGGTTGAGGATCGCAGAGATCCTTTTGTCACATTATTGAAGGTACGTGAGCCGATAAATGAGGACATCGAGCCTGAGACCCCCTTGCAGACCTTTGGTCTCAAGGAGCTAAGGCTGATTGCGATCATTGTAGGTCAGGGTGAACCACGGGCCATGGTTGTTGCACCAGATAAAAAAGCCTATACGCTTGTTGCCGGTGTGAAGGTTGGACGGAACCGGGGCGTTGTGCAAAAGATAACTGAAAGTGAGGTTGTGGTGGAGGAACGTTTTAAAGATTTTTCCGGGGGGCTTAAAACGGAAATTAAGCACATAACGCTTCCTCAACAAGAAGGGGAATAGAAATGACTTTGATCATGTCTGTACGTAAAACGATGAGCCAAATTGTGCGCCATGCTGTTTTGATTTTGAGTCTGTTCCTCGCGATAAATGCCGTTGACTGTTCCGTAGTATTTGCGGGAATGACAACCGTAGAGGATGTTGTCATCTCAGATTCTTCGGTTGTTCTTAAAACCGACACAAGTAATATTGATTATGAATATTACACCCTGGGAGCTCCTCCTCGGCTGGTTGTCGATGTGAAGCAGGCGCTTCCTGAATTTGAGGAGCGTTCGTTTAAACTTTCCTCAGGGTTTTCGAAGCTTCGTGTCGGTATGTACGCTGATGAGACACGTTTCGTGTTTGATGCGGCCTCGGAGCAACTGCCTGTTGCCGGTGTTGTACAGGATGGGAAGAATATTGTTGTCGACTGGTCGAAAAAAGATGCCGGCGCTGTTGTTGCACCACGCGCGGCCAAACCTGCATCGGTTGAAACGATTGATTTTGACACCAAAGACGGCGTGTCGTTGTTCACCGTAACTTTTGACAGTCGTATTGATCTGATTCGTCCGATCTTTAAAGATGACACGATCATTTTCGGTGCCAAAAATACGGCTATACCGCGTTCCTTGCGTCGTGTCGTCGATGCCTCCGTTTTCCCGAGTGCTGTGTTGCAGATTACTCCGTATTCGACGATTGTTGACGGAGTTCGCAATGTGATGTTCTCTGCGAAAATGAAGGGGCCAGTCGAATATTCGGTCAATCAGGCTGGGAACTCTATCGTCTTTCGTTGTGTGGATGGCCCGTTTGAAGAACCCGCACCAACCAAACTTGGTTCCGTTTACGTACCGGTTGAAACAAGTGGTTCAGGTCAACAGCAAGGCGAGGTTGATAGTGTAGAACAGGTCCTCGATTCATTGGCCATGGCATCGGTTAGCGCTGATGCGGGGGCTTCTGAGGATATTGAAAAAATCTATACCGGTGAGCCGGTTTCATTGGTTTTAGACGATGCGGATATCCGCAAGGTGATGCAGTTGATCGCCGAGATCAGCGATCTCAATATCATCTTGTCTGATGACGTCAAAGGGAATATCTCTTTACGTCTTCATGATGTGCCCTGGGATCAGGCGCTGGATCTGATACTGGAGATTAAAGAGCTGGGAACTATTTCTGAAGGTAATGTCGTGCGGGTGCTGCCGAAAAAAACAATTCATACGATGGAAGAAAATGAATTGAAGGCGAAGCAGGCGATTGTACAACTGGAAGAAACCAGAACAGAGATTTTTGATATTAATTACAAGGATACCGAGACTATTGCAGATGTCATCGACGACATTCTGAGTGACCAAGGGGAAGTGCAAGCGATTGATGGAAGTAAGAAGATCATGGTCAACGATATCCCTGCAAAGTTGGATGAGGTACGTGCCCTGCTGGTAGAACTTGATGAGCCGGTGAAGCAGGTGATGATCGAAGCACGTATTGTTGAGATGAGAAAAACTGAAGGTTTGGACCTTGGTATTAATTGGGGTTTGAACTATACCAATGATAAGGGAGTAAACACGGATGGTGATGATGTTTCGATAGGTACTGAGAATGTTAATGATGCCGGTTTAGGATTGGGTGGGGCATTTATGCTGCCATCTTCTATCGGTACATCCGGTCTTGGTGCTTTAATCAACTTTGGTCGCATAGGTCTTGATTCGACGGTTATCAATCTGCGGATTTCGGCCCTTGAAGCTTCAGGTATGGCTAAGGTTGTATCTTCTCCTAAAATATTAACCTTGGATGGTGAGTCGGCTCGTATTGAGCAAGGTACATCGATTCCTTACC
>JAGGYC010000026.1 GCA_021162745.1 Desulfuromonas sp.
CGCAGGAAGATAACACGATCCCGGTTGGTTAATTGGCGGCTGCGGCGGGCCAAGGCGGTCAAGTCGCGGACGATGCGCTCCTTGCTCCACGGTTTCCAGCGAGTTTTTTCCAGATCAATCAGGCGCACCGGCGTTTCATTGCTGGATGAATAGAAAATATGCTTGGGAAACAGACAACGATGTTCCAGCCCCTGCCGGTGTAAGGTCGAAATGGTTTCGGCGCAGGTGGTGAGCAGGGTGTCGACCTGTTGACGAGGAGGGCGGCCATCCCTTTCCCATTGTTCGAACAGGTCGAACAGGGACCGGTAATCACCAAGGAATTCGGTGACCAGAATCGCCTGTAGTTCACCTCCTGTTTGACGCGTGGCACAAAAGACGGCCTTCAGGGCTGGAATTTTCAGCTGTTCATAGCGGCGGATGTTTTCCAACTCTTTGACAAAGGTGGGGATGCCGTGCAATGGATGGCGCAGGGTGCGGCTTCGGTAGTTGCTCTGCCGCTTGATCACCACCTTGCGTTGGCCACCGCGTGGGTCGTTAAGGGTGTGGATGCAGACCAGACTCCAGCCGTTTTTTCCGCGTCCGACATTGCCTTCATCCAGCGCTTCAAGCTCCAAATCCCAGAATTGCTCAAAGGTGGTCAGCTGATTGGCGGATAAAACGCTTTGCCATTGGGGAGCGGAATAGAGGATCTCTGATTTCATAGTGTCCTGCCTTTCACCTGAATCCGGTGTTAGTCGTTGCGGTGTTGTGCCTGGTACCAGGAGCAGGTCTGTTCTAGGCCTTTGGCAAGGGGCCATGCCGGAGAATAATTATACGCTTTTTGCAGCGGTTTTGCATCCGCAACGGAATGACGAATGTCGCCGGGGCGTGCCGGTGCATGGCTGATGTGTAACGTCTGTTTGGTCAACGATTGAACCGTTTCGATCAGTTCCAGCAGAGTGGTCTGGCAGCCGTTGCCGACATTGATTGCTCCACAATGGGGAGTGTCGGTGACGAGCGCCTGTGACAGGACGTTGGTTAAATCACTGACATAGACAAAATCACGACTTTGCAGCCCGTCGCCGAAAATGGTGATGGGTTGATTATTGATCGCTTTTTCAATGAAAATACTGATCACACCCGAATACGGTGACGAAGGGTCTTGTCGTGGGCCGTAGATATTGAAAAAACGGAAGATTGCCGTGGTCAGACCATGTTGGCGGCGGTAAAAGTCAATGTAGTGTTCACTGGCCAGTTTGTCTGCAGCATAAGGGGTGAGGGGCGCAAGCGGGGTGTCTTGTGAAACCGGCAGTTGTTGTACGTCACCGTAAACAGAGGCGGAAGAGGCAAAGACAAATCGCTTAACATTGTTGATTCGTGCCGCTTCCAGCAGGTTGATGGTGCCGCCCAGGTTGACGTCATGCGTTGTTACCGGATCTTCGACCGATGCCTGTACCGAGGCCACGGCAGCCAGGTGGACAATGGCGTCCATCTCTTTGGTGACTTGCATCAGGGCGGCGCGATCACGAACGTCGGCTTCTATGACCTTCAGTCGCGGCGATGCCGGCAGGTTGGCTCTTTTACCCGTCGAAAAGTTGTCAATGACCTGAACGGTATGACCTTGCTCAAGTAACAGCTCGGTGAGGTGAGATCCTATAAAACCGGCACCGCCGGTGATCAGAATATTCATGGTCGATAGTTTCCGTTTGTATACGTTGGTTTGTTGTGTAGGGGATGGCTAGTACTCTGTCTAACTTAAATTGTTTGGTAATGGCCCCCGTTTGTCACCGTCGAACGTAATGAGCGTCAACGAGGATGGTTGCCTGAAAACTGTTTGAGCGTAGCGAGTTTTTTCGGGTTCCTCGGTGTAGGTTTTGTAGGTCGGGTTAGCGAAGCGTAACCCGACAACTGCTAATCAGAAAACCTTTAAAACCAAAGTCAAGTTCGCGGGTTTCGTCCCGCAGTCGACACACTTTCTTTGCAAAGCCCCAAAGCAAGTGAGCAAAGAAATGGCTTTTAACACCGGCCCTCCGGGGGGCGCAGACCCACTTACGATGTGTCTGTTTCCGTTATGCTTCACCTTGGCGGCAAGTCGGACCTCTCGGTCGACTGAGTTTTCTCTTTTTCTGAACTACGGCATTGAACAACTTGTTAGTTTATCGCTCTCTACTTTTCCCGTGGCATCGTTATGCAGAACCCTGTTGGTGCGACACCATTGTTCGTCTGTTTGTCTAACTAATCATTGATTCAGCAGCGTCTGCATATCTTGTAAAAAGCTATCATGGAAACGGCTGTTAATCCACTCTTTTAGATTTAATGACAAGCTGTTGGAACGGAGCATGGTGCTTGTGAAAAATAGTCATTTAGTTTACGATGCCTAATTCTGTTGTCCATCTATTTTTTGAACTGAATCCAGGTTTTTTTAAACATATGACTGCAAAACAAATCCAAGATTTTCTCAAACAGCTACCGCAAATCCGTACCTTGGTGGTCGGCGACCTGATGCTCGATGAGTATCTGTGGGGTCGCACCGGGCGGATCTCCCCTGAAGCGCCGGTGCCGGTGGTCGATGTCGACCGCGAAGATTTGCGCCTCGGTGGTGCGGGTAACGTGGTCAACAACCTGTGCGAACTCGGTTGTCAGGTCGCGGTATGCTCGGTGCTCGGTGATGACGATGATGGTCGTCAGCTCTATCGTCAGCTGGAACAGTCTGCTGTGGATGTCAGCGGCGTGGTGTTTGATCCCGAGCGCAAGACCAGCCGCAAGACACGCATTCTGGCCAGTAACCAGCAGATGCTACGCATCGACAGGGAGAGTCGTTGTCCGCTGTCGGCTCAAATCGAGCAGCAACTGCTAACTCAGGTTGTCGCACTGATCGATCAGGTGGATGTGATCTTCCTGTCCGATTATGGCAAAGGCGTTTTGACTGATCCGTTGTTGCAGAGCGTCATTGCTGCAGGCCGGGCTAAGGGTGTTCCCGTAGTCGTTGACCCCAAAGGGAGTGAATATCGTCGTTATCGCGGCGCGACCCTGTTGACACCGAACCGGGCAGAGGCTTCGGAGGCGTCCGGCATAAAAATTGTCGATGACGCCACTCTGGTCGCCGCTGGAACGACGATTCTCGACGATGCCCAGCTTGATGCGCTGGTGTTGACCCGCAGTGAAGAGGGGATGTCCCTGTTTCTGCGTGATGGTCAGCAGATTAACCTGCCAACCCAGGCGCGTGAGGTGTTTGATGTCTCCGGTGCCGGTGATACGGTACTGGCCCTGATCGGTATTGGACTTGCGGCATCGCTGAGCCTCAAGCAGGCGGCGACTGTCGCCAATATCGCCGCCGGCGTCGTTGTCGCCAAGGTAGGAACATCCACGGTCAGCTGTCAGGAAATTTTACGTGCCGTGTCCAGAGTGGTTCTCCCTGGTGAATTGAAGATTCAGCTGCCTTTGGATTTACGTCCGCTGCTCGACCAGGCACGCAATAGCGGCAAGAAAGTGGTGTTTACCAACGGTTGCTTCGATCTGCTCCATGCCGGTCATGTCAGCTATCTGCAACGGGCTCGCGCCCTCGGTGATCTGCTGGTGCTGGGATTGAATACTGATGCCTCAGTGCAGCGCCTGAAAGGTCCCACCCGTCCCTTGGTGCAACAGGATGATCGTGCCCAGGTGATGGCGGCGCTGGCCTGTGTCGATTACGTGGTGCTGTTTGATGAGGATACCCCGTTGCAATTGATCGAAACCCTGCGTCCCGACATCCTGGTCAAAGGGGGAGATTACACCCCCGAAACCGTGGTCGGTCGTCAGCAGGTGGAAAGCTGGGGGGGACGGGTTGAGTTGATTGAGTTTGTCGAGGGTCGGTCAACGACGGGGATTGTGGAGCGGATTCAGGGGCAATAATTTTTTGATTATTAAGTTAGACTTATGGTCTTGTTGCGTGCTTGATTGGCACGAGGCTTTTTTATTTAAAACTCAGCTTGAATTTTAGTCAAAGGAATGTTGATGAAGAGTGAAATGGAAAATGTTGAAGAAATTTCTCTTTCAGATCTGCTAGCTGTTTTGTGGAGCTACCGGGCGAAAATTGTAATTTCATTGCTGGTGACGGTTGCTTTGTTGATGTCCGTGCTGTTGGTGGTTTATGTCAGAACTCCAAATCAGCGATCAGCTTCTTTGCCCTTCCGGATATTGTTTGAAGGTGCCGAGAATGGAAAATATCCCAATGATTTAAAATTCAGTCCGAGTGATATTGTTTCTGCTCCGGTGATTGAGCAGGTGTATACAAACAACGACCTCTTAGAATATTTGACGTTTGAAGAATTTAAAGGGGCTCTTTTTGTTTATGAAAGCAACGCAGCCTTAACCATGTTGGACAAGGAGTATCAACAAAAACTCTCCAACTCTAAATTGTCAGCTGTTGACCGTCAGACTCTTGAGGCTGAATATCAGGAAAAACGGCAAAGTTTACGCAATGCCAGTTATGAACTCAAATTTTTTCATAGCGGTGGACTCTTTGAATTGCCGCAGGTTTTGATCGACAAAGTCCTGAAGGAAGTATTAGTCACATGGGCACGTGTCGCCGACGAACAGAAGGGGGGCTTCAAGTATCGTATTCCGGTCTATACCCGCAATATTTTGCCCCCAAGTTTGCTGGAGAAGCAGGATTATATTGTTTCGATTGATGTTTTTAAAAATAAAATCGATCAAATCATTGATAACATTGAGGAAATTAAACTGCTGCCAGGAGCACAAGTTGCACGTGTAGGTGAGCAGCGGATTGGCTTGGAAGAAATTCTTTTAAATCTGATGGATACCCGCCGGTTCAAGTTGGAACCGCTTATTGGTCTGATTCGTAATGTAGGTTTGTCAAAAGATGTGGCTTTATCATTACTTTATCTTGAAAATAAACTGTTTCAGTTAAATCTTAAACAAAAAGAAGCGAAAAATAAAATTGCTGTGCTTGAAAATTCTCTCTCCTCTTATTTGGAAAAGACTCAGCGCATTGTCTCTTCGTCTGAATTAAATAACTCAAGTAATAGAGGGCAAAATAATGGTGGACGAATAGCGGCCACCTATATCCCTCAGTTCGGTGATTCATTCCTTGATCGTGTTGTAGAAATGTCGACTCAGGGCAATGATGCTGAATTTCGTCAGGAGATCACTGCTCGTATTGTCGAAGAAGGGTTGGGAATTGCAGAAATTGAGAAAGAGGCAGAATATTACAATTCGCTGATTAGTGCGATGAGGAATGTTGGCGATAAGGATACTGCTACATATGACACCATTGTCACAATGGTCAAAACAAGCTTTAGTGAAATTAATCAAGACCTGATTGGCGCCCTGGATGATATCAATGCGATCTATACGTTGATCTCCAAAAATAATCTGCGACCAGAAACTGAACTCTATACGATTACAAATCCTCTTTCATTGGAGGGGCAGCAAGCCTTTATGAGTAAAAAGGTGCTGTTGGCTGGAACGCTCTTTTTTATGCTGTCTGTTTTGGTTACATTGCTAGGTTGTTTTGTTCATCACGCCTTGTCCAAGGTTGGAGATGACAAATAGAAGGCGTCTGGGTTCGTTCACGGTACAATGCTTACAGGTTGTCAGCTTCAGGATGACCTCGGGATAACGCGGATAGATCAAGAGTTTTAAGGTTAAATTAGGTTTTATTCAGGGCAATCTAGAGGCTAAACAAGGATTTTCTCAAGTTTACTTCGGTGTCCTCAGTAGTAGAAGCTTCTCAGGGTTAAGTGCAGGAACCACCCGTTCTCTGCACTCACTAGAGAACACAGAGAAGGGCATGAGGACGAGCTTTTTGGGCAATCCCAACAGAGATGCAGGGAATAAACAAGCTGTAAATCCTTGTTGGAAATTGATTTTTGTTTGGAGTTTTTAGTTTCTGAATGATAAGTGTTTCGACACACCAAGTTTCGTTTTGCTAAATTGCAGGTTGTTGGAATCAAGCAAGAACCAACAGCAACCTGCAATTTTTATAAAAGTTGATGGTCTCGCAAAAATGAATTAGATGGCTAAGCAAAAATTTCGATCTACAAGTACAAAGTGGGGCGTAGTGGTTTTTCAAGGGTGAAGGCATACGTGTCGTATGTCTAGGTCTTGAAAAAACGCTGTAACGCGAGTAGCGAGCGGACTTTTTGCGAGACCATCAAAGTTAGGAAGATATCAAATGGCTAAACGTGATATCCGTTGGGAACAGCGGTTCAATAATTATAAAAAAGCGTTTACGCAACTAAAAAAGTTTATCGACAAAGGAGAGTTGTCGGAACTGGAA
>JAGGYC010000078.1 GCA_021162745.1 Desulfuromonas sp.
AAAGCGTATTCGCAGTTGATCCGGTTGGGTTAACAGCGAAAACCGCGGCAGGGGATACGCAACCAACGCAGCCCCCTCCCCTTGACACCGTGTGCCAACAATGACACACTGCGGCAAATCATCAAATGGAGAGCATCGTTATGGGACCGATAAAAACCGTCAAAGACCGCTGTCGTAAATGTTACGCCTGCGTCCGCAACTGCCCCGTTAAAGCCATCAAGGTTAAGGCCCACTACGCTGAAGTGATCTACTCACGCTGTATCGGTTGTGGCAAGTGCATTGAGGTCTGCACCCAGAAAGCCAAAATCATTGCCGACAGCAGTGAAGAAACGTATCAGTTTCTTGCCACAACTCAAAAAACTATTGCCGTGCTCGGCTGCTCATTTCCGGCCTTTTTTCAGGATGCCTCCCCCGGTCAACTGGTCACCGGCCTCAAGCGCTTGGGCTTTGATGAAGTGCATGAGGGAGCTTCCGGTGTCGAAATGATCTCTGAAGGCTACAACTCTCAGGTTTCGCAACCATCGGACCTACCGCTGATCACCACCCACTGCCCCACCATTGTCGACCTGATCGAACGACACTATCCTCAGATGCTTAAAAATCTGATGCCGATTGTGTCACCGATGATCGCCATAGGCCGTTTTTTAAAAGCACGCCACGGCGCGCAGATCCGCGTGGTCTATATCAGCTCATGCATCGCCGGAAAGTTTGAAATTGAGACAGAGCAAGCCGCCGGTGCAATTGATGTCGTGCTGACCTACAGAGAACTCAGCCAGATGTTTCGCCAACAAAAACTCGACCTCAGCCGCCTGGGGACAACCCCCTTTGACGGCATCCGCCCTAATCAGGGGCGCCTGTTTCCCATCACCGGCGGGCCTTTTCAAGTCTTTAATATCCATGATGATTTCTTCCATCCACGTTACATTTCAGCAGAAGGGGAAGAAAATTCGCTGGAGATTATCCGCGATCTGGCAGCGGGGCGCATCACCGCCCGCCTGGTTGACATCCGCTTTTGCAACGGTGGCTGTATCGGTGGCCCAGGCAAGAACAATCGTCTGACCACCTTTGCCAAGCGTACCCTGATCCACAAATATTTTCAGACCGACGACATCGGCTACAACACTCAACCCTGCTATGAACCACCGGTTGACGAGCTGAATCTGTCGCGAAAATTCCGCAATAAACACAAGCGATTGGACTTGCCCGGCGGTGACAGCATCCGCAAAATCCTCCAGCAGACCAACAAAATCAGCGAACAGGATGAGCTCGATTGCGGTGCCTGTGGCTACCAGACCTGTCGTGAACACGCCATTGCCGTCTATCAAGGGCTGGCTGACATTGAGATGTGCCTCCCCTTTTCCCTGCAACGACTAGAAGAGGATCGGGTCATCCTGGCGCAAAAATACGAGTTGGCCAAACATGCCCTATCTCAGGAGTTTGGCGAGGTCAACATCATTGGCAAGGATCCACACACCATTGAAGTGCTCAACCTGATCCGCCAGGTCGGCCCGACACCCACCACCGTGCTGATCCGTGGCGAGAGCGGAACCGGCAAGGAATTGAC
Source organism: Desulfuromonas sp. (assembly GCA_021162745.1). Classification (GTDB taxonomy): domain Bacteria; phylum Desulfobacterota; class Desulfuromonadia; order Desulfuromonadales; family Desulfuromonadaceae; genus Desulfuromonas. Next base: position 1,565 of record JAGGYC010000078.1, read on the forward strand.
CGCCCGTGCCATCCACCAGATGAGCCAGCGCGTTGACAAAACCTTGGTCACCCTCAACTGCACGACCCTCACCGACAGCCTGCTTGAGAGTGAGCTGTTCGGCCACAAAAAGGGGGCATTTACCGGTGCCCTGACAGATAAACGCGGTCTGTTTGAAGCGGCCAACGGTGGCACCATTTTCCTCGATGAGATCGGCGATATCACCCCGAAATTACAGGCGGAATTGCTCCGCGTCCTCGACAGCGGCGAGATCCGCCCTGTCGGCAACAACTCCAGCCGGCAGGTGGACGTTCGCCTGATTGCCGCCACCAACAAGAACCTTGAGCAGGGGGTTAAAGAGGGCTGGTTTCGCGAGGATCTGTTTTATCGCCTCAACGTCTTTTCCATCACCATGCCACCACTGCGCAGCCGCCTCAACTCCCTTGAAGCCCTGGTTGAACAATTCCTCGGCAGCACCAGTAAGCGGGTGAATAAGACCATTAACAGCATTGATCGGCGTGCTATTGAAGCCATGCGCCAGTACCACTGGCCCGGCAATATCCGCGAGCTGCAAAACATCATTGAACGGGCGGCGGTACTCACTCAGGACAACTGTATTCACCTGGAAAATTTACCGGTTATCTTCACTGAGCTGGTGGGCAAACATCACGACAATCCTGATCAGCCGCGCAGTTCTTTCCGCCACAGCTTGGGCAAGCAGATCCTGCTGGTCGAAAAGGGGCTATTGAAAAGTTACCTCAATGAAGCGGGTGGCAATGTTTCCGAAGCCGCCCGCAAAGCCCAACTCCCCAGGCGCAGCATGTATCGCCTGTTGGAACGACACAGCCTTAAGGGTGAAGACTTCCGAACAACCGACAGCGAAAACTGAGTCAGTCGCGACACACCCACGTCAAACGTGTGCCACACGCGGCACACGTTTGACACATTCCCCACCGCCTCCTCAGCCAACCGGAAAAAAATAAAAATAAATTCTGAGCAAATCCAGCATATTGCCAGCATTGTGCAAAAACACCAAAACCTGGCATACGCAGTGCATACAAAACAAGCCATACACAATGACAAGGGAGCACTACATTTCTACCCCCTTTCGGAAATACCTCCCTACTTTATACGCCGCACCGGGATCTCTCTCCCCCGGGCGGCGTTTTTTTTGTTCGCCATCCCCCCCTCGCTAAATTGACATTGATCTTGCTGGCGAATCTGCCTTCATGCTATGATTCGCGGGTTTTTCATCCATACAATGCGCTCGACGCTGGAAGCTCGACGATCTGGCGCAGAGTCGATAATATTCCATTTTCACCGTTAACGTTTCAGGAGGCACATCTCATGGCTGGACACAGTAAATGGGCAAATATCAAACACCGCAAAGGGGCACAGGATGCCAAGCGCGGTAAAATTTTCACCAAACTGATCAAAGAGATCACCGTTGCCGCAAAAATCAGTGGCGGCGATCTTGATGCCAACGCGCGCCTGCGTACGGCCGTCGACAAGGCCAAGGCGGGCAACATGCCTAAAGACACCATTGAACGTGCCATCAAAAAGGGAACCGGCGACCTCGAAGGGGTCAACTATGAAGAGGGAACCATGGAGGGTTACGGCCCCGGTGGCGTGGCCGTGCTGGTTGAAATCCTGACCGATAATCGCACCCGAACCGTGGCTGACGTCCGCCACGCCTTCAACAAGCAGAATGGCAGCCTCGGCGTCGATGGCTCTGTTGCCTTTCTGTTTGATCGCAAAGGGCTGATTGTTTTCAATAAAGAGGTTGATTTCGACACCATCTTTGAAATTGCGTTGGAAAATGGCGCCGAGGACGTCAAGGACGAGGACGACAGCTACGAAGTGATTACCGAACCCGGCGAATTCGCCCAGGTTCGTGACGCACTACAAGAACAGGGACTCACGTTCGAGAGTGCAGAAACCACCATGATTCCGCAAAACACGGTATCTCTCGATGGCAAAAAAGCGGAGCAGATGCTCAAGCTGATGGACGTGCTCGAAGACAATGACGACGTGCAAAACGTCCATACCAATGCCGATATCGATGACGCGGTTCTTGCCGAGTTGTTCGGATAAAATCCAACAATGCGCATTCTTGGCATTGATCCGGGGACACGGATCACCGGCTACGGCATCATAGACCAAGAGGGTAACCGATTGCGTCATGTCGATAATGGTGCCATCTATACACGCAGTAGCGATGACCTGCCAAGCCGCTTGAAAGTGATTCACGATGGTCTGACTGAGGTGATCGCCACCTACCAGCCCGACGCCGTCGCCATTGAGCAGGTGTTTGTGGCCAAAAATGCCCTGTCGGCCCTCAAGTTGGGCCAGGCTCGCGGGGCAGCCATTGTCGCCAGCGTCAATGCTGAACTAACCGTCGCCGAATACAGCGCTCTTCAGGTGAAGAGCGCTGTTGTCGGCTATGGCAAAGCCGCTAAAGGGCAGGTTCAGCAGATGGTTAAAGCGTTGATGAAGCTACCGGAGATTGCTCAGGAAGACGCTTCCGATGCTCTCGCCGTTGCCATCTGCCATGCTCACAGCGCCCACATGACGGGCAAAGTTCGCCAAGCAGTGAAATCTGCGGCAAAACCCAGGAGAATCCAGCGATGATTGCACTGCTCACCGGGATGATTATCAGCAAGACACCCGAACAGGTGATCCTCGATGTCAATGGTGTCGGCTATCAGGTCGCTGTTCCCCTGTCCAGCTTTTACGGCCTGGATGACGACAAGACAACGCGACTGAACATTTATACCCATGTGCGTGAAGACACCCTGCAACTGTATGGCTTTCTCACCTTGGCCGAAAAAGAGATGTTCATCCTGCTGTTATCCATCTCGGGCATCGGCCCCAAGGTTGCACTGAACATTTTATCCCACATGTCATGCCGGGATCTGCGCGACAGTCTGCTCAGTGAAGATGTCAAGCGATTGTCCACCCTGCCGGGCATCGGCAAAAAAACGGCAGAGCGACTCATTCTTGAGCTGCGTGAAAAAATTCGCAAGCTCGCACCAGCCGACGGCCCATCGCAGCAACAGATGCCGGTGAAGCCCGAATCTGAATCCATGATCGACGACGCGCTTTCCGCCCTGATCAATTTAGGTTATAAAGAAAAACAGGCCAGTACTGCGCTCGCCAAGTTGAGCAATCAGGATCATGACAGCATGGAAAGCATGCTCAAGGCTGCACTACAACAGCTTATCCGTTAGGCCGTTTCGGGCCTTCCAGAATCTACTGCAAAAACCCGACAGACCAAGACAGGAACGTACTATGTCAGAACGCCTGATAAGTGGCGACATGAATGGCGATGACAGCAGCTTTGACAACCCCCTGCGCCCCCGTTCGCTCGCCGAATACATTGGTCAGGAAAAAGCCAAGGAAAACCTGGAGATCTTTATTCAGGCCGCCCGGCATCGGGGTGAAGCCCTTGACCATGTGCTGTTCTATGGCCCGCCGGGTTTGGGGAAAACCACCCTGGCCAACATCATCGCCTGTGAAATGGGCGTCAGCATCAAAAGCACGTCGGGTCCGGTCATCGAAAAAGCCGGCGACCTTGCGGCAATTCTGACCAACCTCGAAGAGGGCGACGTCCTGTTTATCGACGAGATCCATCGGCTGTCTCCCGTTGTCGAGGAGATCCTCTACCCGGCCATGGAAGACTATCAGATCGATATCATGATCGGCCAAGGCCCATCGGCACGAACCATCAAACTGGACATCCCCCGCTTCACCCTGGTGGGCGCAACGACCCGGGCCGGATTGCTATCGTCGCCGCTGCGCGACCGCTTTGGCGTCATCAGTCGGCTTCAGTTCTACAGCCATGAGCAATTAGCCGTCATCGTCAAACGCAGTGCCAACATCCTTGATCTGCCCATCGATAGCGAGGGGGCTCTGGAAATTGCCCGCCGCAGCCGGGGAACACCACGCATTGCCAACCGCCTGTTACGCCGGGTTCGCGATTTTGCCCAGATAAAAAACGACGGACGGATCAACCGCAAAGTGGCGAATGCCGCGCTCATCCGACTCGAGGTCGACCAGAACGGTTTTGACCACATGGACTGCTTGATGCTGACAACTATCATCGATAAATTCGCTGGCGGTCCGGTCGGTCTCGACACGCTGGCAGCAGCCATCGGTGAAGAGAAAGATACCATTGAAGAGGTCATTGAACCGTACCTTCTTCAGCAAGGCTACATCAACCGCACCCCTCGTGGCCGCATGGTGACAGAACTGGCGTATCAACATTTTCACCGCCAAACGCCACAATCGCAAACCAACATGTTCAACAGCCAGGATTGATAACGATACAACACCATGGACGCTGCCACCCACTCACGCTTCACCCAACAGCTATGTCACTGGGCAACCACCTATATTGCCCAGGGCCGCTCCCCGTTTCGTAAGACCGAACCGGGCAACGCTCTGTTTACCCCATTCGGCCAACAAACTCCCGACCTGGTGTTCTGGATCAATCAGGATAGTTTTGTTGCCGGCGGATTTGTGCTGTTTCCCGACAGCGAAAACGGCGATTTAGACGTGGCTCAAGCGTGTGCCCACGCACTGGGCGTCAATTATTTCGCCCTGTGGTCGGCAAAAACCCTGACAATCTGGCAGGCCGACACCCTGAGCACAATCAAACACTGGGATCTCCCGCAGGAGTCAACCGATACCACCATCGATAAATTTGAAGCACTACTGGTGCAACTCATGGATGAGTTTCGTACTCTGGCAGTACTGGGTGCCTGCCCTCCAGAAAATCTCTCATTCTGGCACCTGGCCAATCTGTGTATCGCCACCTACAACAAGGCGTTGCCGACATTGAGCGAACATCTGCGTCGAACTCGCAGTCAGGAGTTGAAAACCATTGATGCGGCGACCGCCGTTGCCAGCGACAAGTTGACTCTATCCATTGCCCGGCTCCTACTGCTGCTTTACTATGACAAACTGCCTTACAACATTCAGCCGGAAAAACTGGACCATGCCCTGCAGTATTTGAGCAGTGAGTTGCCCCAAGTGCTGTTTGATTGCCTGCAATCCATAACAGACGAACCAGAACTGGATGATCGCAGTGCAGTGCTGTTTCATCACCTGCTGCGCCGCCTGGATCAAATCGCTATTTTCACCGACAGTTGCCGTGCGGCAGATGTCATCTGGCAACTGCTTAAGGTAAAGCCCCCCTGTCCGGCAACGCAAACCGAGGCGGAGCTAAGATCTGCTCCGGCGGCCCTGATCTACAGCAACCAGATCCCTGAGAATGATCCTCAACTGATTGAAGTCGACCAACCACAGCGGCTGGCCCTCAAGCACTTGCTGCGACAGTTGAAACACTGGCCGCAAGGACAGCAGCACTGCGACCAGGTATTTAATATTACAGCACCACTGATCAGCGACAGGGTTATCGCCCATCTGTATAATGAGACTCGCCCAGTGGCCAGCTACCGCAACACCTGGCAAGCTCAACTTAAGGTTGCCTGGCCGGGACAGCGAATCGAGCTACCGCGCTCAACCCCAACCTGGACCTATGAACTTTGCTACCTGCTGGGAATTGCAGCACCAGAGAGCATCCTGCAACTATCGCTTCCTGTTGCCGCTGTTCAGGAAACCACAGGCCGGATGCTTTTCTCGCTGCTGGCTGGCAGTCTGACGATCACAGAGATATCCCTGCGGTCGGAACAAACCCTTGTGCTGACAATGGTCAAACAGGATAACCCAGAGCAAATTGTTGTCATCAACGGCAATGAAAAACGACAACTAGCCTGGGATACGCTTCTCAGTCACGGCCCAGAATGGCTGGCCATAACGCTCCAAGCGTCAAACGACCTGCTTCATCTCATCGATGAACACCAACTGACATTTGACCATTCTCCTGAAACGGAGCAAAGTCAAGGATTGGCCTATTACGATCAATCAACTCTCGCAGCTCAACTCCAGTATTTCTTGGGGGGAGACAAAAGCAGTCTGAAGAAAAACGACAAGACAGGCCCGTTGCCGCTTCCATCGCCAGCGGTTCTGGATGCCCTGTCGGCGTTACCCCTTGAAGGGCTGGATGCCGCTGAGCAACAGGCGACAATCGACCGTGAATTACAACGACTGCTCAGTATCACCATTAACGACCTGAGCTGCGAGGCCACTAAAAATAAAGCGGCAACACCGAGAACAGAAAAAGTTGACAAAAAAGCGCTCGAAGAAAAAATTATCCATGCCATTGATACAGAAGGGCTCCCCCTCTTCCCTACACATTATCTCTATGACTTTTTCCGCCCGACAACATCGCACTATTCAAGCGATCAATTGCCTTGGCTAATCGTTAACGAGTTCATGGGAACATTTACCCTGAAAAATGCTAGCGATGTTGAGCTTGAGATCACCAATGAATACCTGGCCCATGCCATCGCTCTTGCATCCTATGGACAACAGGCATTGGAGTTGCCGGACGATATTGAAATCTGTCGACAGATTACCGTACGCTACCTAGCCGACCTGCAACAGATACGCGACCTGATCGGGCGAGAATGTCATGCATCGCTCCCTACCTCATCTGGCGCAAATCGCCTAACCAGCAAAATCTGGAAGTCGTTGCCGCTGCCGCCATGGAATCTGGTTGAAAACTATATCCTCCGTTTCCAGTCAAACAGCTGCCTCAACAACGAAATCTGACAACCTGAACCATTGAAAGATCCGCTCGACGTGCTACTATTCAGGCAGGGAACTCTTATATACAACAGGAGGAAAGTATGCTTGAAATCATTGAGAAAACTCTACTAACAACTCTCGGTGCGGCATCATTGACTCAAAAAAAAGCCGAAGAACTCGCAGCGGAACTCAAAGAGCGGTTTAATCTCAGCGAAGATGAGGGGAAAGCGCTGGTTGACAAATTGAAAAAAACCGCTTCGGATCGGCAAACGAAACTTGAGGAACAGGCGAGCGACGAAGTCAGAAAAGCATGTGAACGGATCGGCATCATCACCAAAAAAGAATTTTCCGCCCTGAGCAAACGCGTCCTCCGCTTGGAAAAACAACTTAGTGACGACTAGCTAGAGATGTTGCCTCTCATCAACATTAACCGCAATCTTCGCTCGCTGAACCGCTATCGCGAAGTCCTCGGCATCTTAGTCTCGCACGGTTTCGGCCAAGCTCTTGAACAGCTGAATCTAGATTACTATCTAGAGATTGGCCGCCGTATTGTCAACCGCGACCCACGAAAAAAAGAGCTTGAACGCCTGCCGACACCGGTGCGCCTGCGTATGGCCCTGGAGCAACTGGGACCAACATTCATCAAATTTGGCCAACTTCTGTCGTCTCGGCCTGACATTCTATCCGCAGAATACATCACCGAGCTTAACAAATTGCAGGATGAAGTCCCGCCGGTTGATCGTGCTGAAATTGAACAGCAGCTACTCAAGGAACTGGGGGACTCACCCTCGTCGCTGTTTTGTCAATTCTCCCCGCAACCTGTTGCTGCAGCATCAATCGCCCAGGTTCACCGGGCAAAACTGACTGACGGTACACCCGTCGCAATCAAGATACGCCGGCCCGGAATTGAAAAAACTATCGCCACCGATCTCGACATCCTTCAAGGTCTGGCCAACTTATTCGAAAAACACGGCGGCGAGGAGCAGCTCTTTTCCCCGACAGAGATTATTAAAGAATTTCGCCACACCATCTATCGGGAACTCGATTTCACCAAAGAAGGTCACAATCTGGTTCGATTTAAAGATTACTTTGAGGATAATCCATCGATATCGGTACCCGACGTCTTCTGGGAACTATCCACCGATGCCGTGCTCACGATGGAATTTATTGACGGTGCCAAGATTTCCGATATCAGCCAATTGACCCAAGCTGGACACGATTTAAAAAAAATTGCCCGCAATGGCGCCCAGGCCTTTTTTGATCAAGTTTTCATCCACGGTCTCTTCCATGGCGATCCCCATCCAGGCAATGTTCTGGTCAAAGCGAATGGAGAGATTTGCTTTCTCGATCTGGGCATGGTCGGTCATATTGATGAAGACCTGCGTCATCAACTGACTAGTCTGCTATTCGGTATTTTCAAACGCGACAGTGACTTGCTGCTGTCAGTGATGCTTAAGTCCCGCGACCGCTCGAAGGAGATCAACATTTCGGCACTAAAACGTGAATTATCAGAATTTATTGATGACTACTATCAAGTGCCTCTGGAACACATCAACAGCTTCAAACTGATCAACGAATTTGTCGGACTCATGAGACGTCACCACATCAGATTTCCATCAGACCTGATGCTTCTCGCCAAGGCACTCGTCACCATCGAGGGTATTGCTCGGCAACTGGATCCATCATTCAACTTGATCGAACAGTTGCAACCCACGGCAACAGCATTATTACAGCACCGTCTCAGCGCAAGCAATTTAGGCAAAGAAGCCAGCCAAATCCTCCGTTCCTACACCGACGTGGCAAAGGCTCTGCCTGATGAAATCAAAGAACTCTTGCTGCGAATCAACAGCAATAACTTTAAAATCGATCTTGAGCACCGCGGATTAGAAAGACTCATTACCGATCTCGACAAGTCGAGTAACCGCCTGTCTTTCAGCTTCCTTATCGGCTCACTAATCATCGGCTCATCACTCATCATGCAGACCGATAGCGGACCCGATCTGTTTGGTTTTCCCGCATTAGGACTCCTCGGTTACACCATTGCAGCAGCGTTAGGACTATGGCTTGCGTTTGGAATCTTACGCTCAGGCCGTCTATAGAAACGGCAGCAAAACCCACCAGAAACAACCGTCTGTGGTATTAATGACACAGACTTTTCTGCAACACTTGCCCGACATCCCCCACCAAACCATCCAGAAAGACCAATAATTTTAAGTACTTAAAATATCCACCATCATGGCATGCTCTTTGCTACATCTAACATACAACTAACAAAACCTTTCAAAGGGCAATGCGCAATGATCTATCAGTGCACAATTGAAAAACCTATCAATATTAGTGGTATCGGATTGCACACCGGTGACAATATCACCATGAAACTGCGTCCCGCACCTGCCGGAACCGGTATCATCTTCCACCGCACAGAGGGAGATCGTACCCGTTCAATTGAAGCTCTCTCCTGTAACGTTGTTGATACACGCATGGCAACCGTTATCGGCAAAGGTGACCTGAGTGTTTCCACCATTGAACACTTCATGGCAGCCCTGACAGCCTGCCATATCGACAATCTCCATGTTTACATTGATGGACCAGAAATCCCCATTATGGACGGCAGCGCCGCTCCTTTTATAAAAAAATTACAAGCGGCCGGAATCTCTCGTCTCAACCGAAGCCGAAAAGTTCTCGCCATCAACAAGCCCATTACTCTGGTTGATGGCGAAAAGCGCGTGAGCATTATCCCCTCACGATTTTTCAAAATTTCCTTTGATCTCTCTTTTGATCACCCCTGTATCCGGCAACAACATAAGTCTGTTAATTTGACTGCGGAATCACTGTGTGAAGAAGTTGCTGCAGCCCGTACATTTGGCTTTTATGAGGAGGTCGAATACCTGAAATCAATCGGCCTTGCACGCGGGGGGTCATTCGACAACGCCATCGTCGTCGGTGAAGACAGTATTTTAAATCCCGGTGGCTTACGCTACGCTGATGAGTTTGTTCGCCACAAGATTCTTGATACCATTGGTGATTTCGGCCTGCTGGGCTATCCTATTTTGGGGCATATCAAATCCTATAAATCAGGACATGACATCAATCACAAAATGGTTGAAAAAATTCTTGAGTCACCAGACTGCTGGCGACTCGTTGATTTTTCTGAAGCCGACCTGCAAGAAGCCCTTGAGCTGCCAGTTCCTGCACTGCAGAAAGACTTGGCATGGGCAAAGTTTTAACGCGACAAGCTCCCCTCAACAATAAAAAAGGCAGCCTAATGGCTGCCTTTTTTATTGCCGTTGCGCCCCTGATAATTCCGTGCAATGATGTAAGAATTTAAATCTTCTACCATTTCTGTGATTCAATTTATGCACAACAAAACACTTCAAACTCCAGAAGTCCGTAAACGCCGCCGGGAATGGGGTCTTATCCTGGTAACGGTTGGGCTGATGTTTGCTTTTCCTTTTTTCGAAAAGCAAATTTACGAGAAAACATCACAGCTCCAATTATCCAATAATATCCTTGTGTTGGTGTTAATCAATATCAACATTCTGTTAATCATCCTCTTCCTGTTTCTGATTATTCGAAATCTTTTCAAGCTCTTTCTCGAACGACGACACAACATTCCAGGGGCACGACTGCGAACAAAGCTTGTTGTTACATTTGTCTCACTGTCACTCATCCCAACCATGTTGCTGTTTTTCGCATCTGCTGGCTTTATAACAAATTCCATTGAAAACTGGTTTAGTTCAGAAGTTGAAACGTCTCTCACCGAATCTTTGGCTGTCGCACAGACATACTATAAAAACTCAGCGACAAATGCACTCTACTATGCAGATCAGCTTGCCGACCGGATAAAAAACGATAAATTACTCAATGAACGCAGGCTTGCCGACCTTGAACTGCTCATCGCCAAAAAACAAAAAGAGTACAACCTGGGCATTGTAGAGGTTTTTTCCGCTACCCACGAAGAACTCGTCAGGGTTTCAAATCCCAAAGTGCCGATTGCTGAATTTACCAATCCTGGTTCGGATGTAATCCAGGATGCGTTACACGGGCAACGCTTTACCCAAATTACCCCAACAGGAAAAGCAGACCTCATCCGCGGCGTTGTCCCAGTCAAGTCGAATTGGAACCAGAACGACATTGTCGGTGTCGTCGTCGTCAACTACTACGTTCCCTATTCGCTGGTTAACAAGATGCAGGAGATCTCATCGACATACCAGCAGTACAAAGAGGCTCAGCAGCTTAAAGACAAGATAAAACAGGGCTACATCGCAATCCTGTTACTCATTGCCCTGGTGATCATCTTTTTAGCGACATGGTTTGGCTTTCGTTTAGCGCGAAGCATAACAGTTCCTCTTCAGGAATTAGTCATCGCCACCAAACGGATCAGCACCGACAACCTCGATGTCATGCTGCCTGTTGCTGGCAATGATGAAATTGGTATCCTTATCGACGCATTTGATAAAATGACAGGTGATTTGCGAGAGGAACGAGCAAAAATCAAAGAAGCGCACGATGAACTGAAAAATTCAAATATAGAACTGGACCAGCGCCGACGCTACATGGAAATAGTGCTCAAAAATGTCACGGCCGGTGTTATCTCTGTCGATAGTCAAGGCGTCATCACGACGATCAATAAATCAGCGGAAAACATGCTGAAAATTCGTGGTAATCGCGTACTCGGCAAAAAATATCAATCCGTTGTCAACGCTGAACAACTTGTCATTATCAAAGGTTTTTTCGGAGAGTTGATCAGCTCAGGAAAAGAATCCATCAGACGCCAAGTGAATCTCAGCATTCAGGGACAGCAACTTACACTACTGCTTAACGTGGCAAGCTTACACGATGAAAACAACCAATTCATGGGTACGGTCATTGTTTTTGACGATTTAACTCAGCTGCAAAAAGCACAGAGGATGGCAGCATGGCGTGAAGTTGCACGTCGTATCGCCCATGAAATCAAAAACCCCCTCACCCCCATACAGCTTTCGGCACAGCGTCTGCGCCGACGTTACCTGAACCGATTCGACAGTGATGATGTTGTATTTGACGAATGCACACAAATGATTATCACTCAAGTGGATGAATTGAAAAACCTGGTCAACGAGTTCTCGAACTTTGCCCGTATGCCAGCGAGCAATCCAACACCACAAAACCTTAATAACATCATCAGTGAAGCACTTATCCTCTATCAAGAGGGCCATAAGGATATCCACTTCAACTTTGAGCAGGCTCCGCAACTCGAACTGCTTAATCTGGACAAAGAGCAGATGAAACGTGCCATTATCAATCTGCTGGACAATGCTGTCCATGCGGTTGAGGAACAGAAGCTGACCCGGACGATCAGTTTAAAAACAGAGATGAATCCAGCATTACAAATGGTCACGTTAACCATCTGCGACAATGGTTGTGGCATTCCAGACGTTGATAAGCCTCGACTCTTCGAACCCTATTTTTCCACAAAGAAAACCGGCACAGGACTGGGATTAGCGATCGTCGCAACCATCATTTCTGATCACAACGGCTATATTCGCGTCAAAGATAACATTCCGCAAGGAACCGAAATCATCATTGAGCTACCGATAGCAAACGGATAGTTCACCATAAAGGATTGTCATGAAACAAATTCTCGTCGTTGATGATGAAAAAAACATCCGTGAAAGTATCACCGGCATTTTACAAGATGAAGGTTTTCAAGTCATAACTGCCAGCGATGGCGTACAGGCTCTGGAATCGGTCAATGATGACAAGCCTGACTTAGTCCTTCTCGACATCTGGATGCCCGGCATGGACGGCATTGAGACCCTTAAACAGCTACGAACGCGCCATGATGATATCCAAGTCATCATGATGAGCGGACATGCGACAATTGAAACGGCCGTAACAGCAACAAAACTGGGTGCATATGATTTTATAGAAAAACCATTATCATTGGAAAAGTTGCTGGTTTGCATTCACAATGCTCTCAAAGTCAATCAGCTTGTCGAAGAGAACAAAAGCCTCAAAGAGAAGATCTCCAAGAACTATGAAATCATTGGCACCAGCGCACCCATTCAAGACTTGAAACAACAAATCGCCATTGCTGCTCCGACATCAGGCTGGGTATTGATTACCGGTGAAAATGGAACAGGTAAAGAACTCGTTGCACGCTCCATACACAGAATGTCCAAACGCAGTGGAAAGCCCTTTGTAGAAGTCAACTGCGCTGCGATACCTGAAGACTTAATTGAATCAGAACTGTTCGGCCATGAAAAAGGAGCGTTCACCGGAGCGACATCAAAGCGTAAAGGTAAATTCGACCTCGCCCACGAGGGGACCCTGTTTCTTGACGAAATTGGTGACATGAGTCTGAAGACGCAAGCCAAAGTGTTGCGGATATTACAAGAACACAAGTTTGAACGGGTCGGTGGAATCAAGACAATTGAAGTAGATGTTCGAGTGATTGCAGCAACCAACAAAAATCTCGAAGATGAGATCAAATCCGGCAACTTTCGAGAAGATCTCTTCTATCGATTAAATGTACTGCCATTTCATGTTCCGGCATTGAGAGAGCGGGCTGAAGATATCGAATTACTGACAAACCACTTCTTACGCTCCTACTGCGAAAAAGAAAACACCGAGATAAAAAGAATTACCGACGACGCTGTCAATATCATGCAAAACTATCACTGGCCTGGCAATGTCAGAGAGTTGAAAAACCTGATTGAACGTCTTGTCATTATGAATCCCGGCACAGAGCTCGGCGCAACATCACTTCCGGCAGAGATCAACAAGACAACCATAAAAGACAATACAAAATACAATGGTATCGACATCGACAACTACAAAGATGCCAAGGAATGTTTTGAGCGCGAATTTATCCGCAATAAACTTGCTGAGAATGGTTGGAACATCTCCAAAACCGCAGAGGCGATCGCAATAGAGCGATC
>JAGGYC010000012.1 GCA_021162745.1 Desulfuromonas sp.
CCTTATGCCTCTTTCTCAGGTGAGTTTGCAGTCGTTGCTCTGCATGACTCCGAACATGCTGGAGTGCTTTGCTACAATTGCGAACATGAAAGTAGCCAACCCAACCTCGCAAAGTGGTGTTGACCTCTCTGATCACTCTGCTTAATGGCATCACTGTGCGATCCCTTCTAGTCTGGAATGTCACACGGTCTTTGATCGTTTGGATCGCCTTCTTCGAAGGTTGAACATGGGGATAATGATTCCCAGTTCTCTGACTTTTGCCCATCCCAATTTCAAATCCAAGAAAATCAAATCTTTCCTCGTAGGTGTTGACCGTTTTGGTCTTGACCTCATTCAGGGTAAGACTCAACCGCCCCATAACATGTTGCAATAGTGCCATGGGTTGTTCGGTGCCGTTTCGGCACAGGATGACAATATCATCCGCATAGCGGACGATACGTGCCCCTAACCGCTGTGGTATCTTCTGCCGTTCCCATATCCTGTCTAACAGGTGTAGATAGAGGTTGGCCAGTAGCGGTGAGATGACACCTCCTTGCGGTGTGCCAATGCGGTTGCCTTTGCCGCCGCCGACATTTCGCTTTGTTCCATCTTTGTCCACTTCTATGATCGCTGCTTTGAGCCACATCTTGATGAGGTGCAATATTGCACCATCGCTAATGCGTTCGGCGACCACGGTTAACAGCTTGGCGTGGGGGATGGTGTCGAAGTATTTCGAGAGGTCGGCATCAATGACTTCGGTATGTCCGGTGTTCATGGAATACGTCACTTGATCTATGGCGTCGTGAGCTGACTTGTTGGGTCGAAATCCGTAGGATGTTTTACAAAAGTCGGCTTCGAAAATTGGTTCGATGACAAGTTTTACCGCCATCTGAACCACCCTGTCGCGGATGGTCGGGATTCCTAAGGGACGCTGACTGCCGTCTGCTTTGGGAATCATGACCCGCTTGACGGGGGCCGGTTTATACGTTTTGCTTTCGAGTGCTTCTTTCAGTTCCGCCAGATAGGCAGTTTTCCCTTCTTTTGCTTCGATGGCTTTGAAGGTTTCGCCGTCGATTCCGGCGCTGCCTTTGTTGGCGCGGACGAGGGCATAGGCGTGACTGAGGATGTCTGCCCGATGAACCTTGTCGTACAAAGCATAGAAACGAAAGGCTGGTTCCTGCTTGGCCTTGCGATAGAGCTTCCGCTGTAGTGTCCTGATATTTTCTGGAGTTGTTAGCATTGCTGCAATCTCCTCACCTTCCACTTGTTGGTTGCATGAACAAAGTAGGGTTCCTTTCCTCGGGCGAGGTTGTGTTGTCCTGCGCCCTCAAGCGGTACTATGAACCCCTCCGACTCCCGATACAGCCCGCTGTGATTTCGTTTCCTTATACACAACGGTTGAGGTTCCTCAAACTTCACTGCAACGGGTCTCCAGCACTGGGTTGAATATCTTCCACAACATGCCATCCCTGCTACCCCGAAAGATCCCGCAGACTGTTTCCGTTATCAGAGTCTACGTGCAACGGCCTTCCCCGTGTGTCCACCGGGTCGGCATCTTTGATACATTGTAACGAGGCTACATATAGGTTCACTTGCGTTACGGCCTGCTGTTTTGCCAATTGGGAACTCACGACCCTCTGTTACCAGAACGCCGCTCCCTTGAGCTATCGGGACGTACGGACAATTCCCCGAACGGGACTTTAACCCGTGTGATATTCAGCTGTTACTGCGAACGGACACTCCCCCCATTAAATCAACCTGATGGTTATGCGCCGCAAAAGCCTGGGACAGCCCCCGGTGAGGCTGGGGACAATCCCGGTTTTGCTGGTATTGAGATGTAGATTTATGGGTAGGTATACCCATAAATAACCACAAGCAGCCATATTGATCTGGTCACACACCAACAAACGACAAACAGAGACGATGATTGGCAATACGCGCTTTACATGTCGATTGAATCGACACGTCGCAGCGACAACTATTCAGCCGAATGCACGTTGTTTTTTCATCTGCCTTGACACCATCCGTGTCAACGTTCATGTCCTGATGGAGTTCGTGCATGCACATTTTCCAGCGCCAATAAGACCCGACAGATCGTCTTTAAATCCAAATTGAATCATTTCATCCCAACTGGTCTGGGTCTCCCAGCATAGTTCACCAGCAAGTTTCACCAAGGTAAGGCGGTATGGCTCTCCAAGTGCCAAGGCAAACCCACCAATAATTACAAAATGTTCAAGGCCAAGGGCAAGATGAAGGTATGTCAGCATTGCTGCCAGAGGTCTGATGCTCTCATTGACAATTTTGACCGTAAAAAGATCGCAGGCATGAAACGCCTCAACAATTGAGAGATTGGATATTCTTTCAGGGTTATCGTGTTTTTTGCTCAGTAGAGAGTTATTAAAGTGCCGTGGATTTATTTGAGCCTGATGTCTAATAGTCATCAGCACTCCCCGCCCAGAAGAGATCGCTTGAAGATGCCCTTGCTCTCCGCAATCACAGATAGGCGCATCTTTCGTGAACAGCACTTTGGCGTGTCCAATCTCGCCTCCGGTTCCATTGGGGCCGAGTTGTGGTTCCCCTTTTATGAAAATTTTATTGCCGATTCCAGTGCTCACTGTCACCAGACAGAATGAGTCATCACTCGTATCAACGTATCTGTAGCCTGCAGCAGTAAGGTCATTGCAGATATAAATAGGCAGATCCGGCCACAGCTTCCGAAGGTCATTGAGAATGTTAATTGGCCCAGACGGGTTTCTCCCCCAGATTCCCGGTGCTGAGACAATTCGTCCCTCCCGGTCGATGGGGCCCGGAAAAGCAATACTGGCGGCAGAAACAGGCCCCTGCTCTAACAACTCATTGCTCATTGAGTCGATAATTTTTAGTAACTTTAAGTAGATCTCCTCAACAGATATCTTTGGCAATGAAATTCGGTTTGGCGTCTTCTTGACGACCCTGTTACTGACGGTTTGGGTCCGGGCACAGTAGATTGCACCACGCAGGTTCGTGCCGCCAATATCGTAAACCATGATTTTTCTTGATGAAGCGTTCATGCTCAGCCCTGTTGTTTTTTATGTCTAAATTTAACTGCTGCGCTTGCTAGCTTTGATCTTGCAGACGAGAGGTTTGCCTTTCTGGAGAATATGCGTCTGCCCCTGGTGCATAATTTCGAGTTCAATGCCTTCTTTCAATAGATAGGTTACTTCGTTATGGATTATTTCCACCACCAGTCTCTTGCCGCGAATCTGCAGGGGGAAGCGTAGCTCGTCAATGGGCTCGGGCAACTTCGGGTTAAAACTGATCCGGCCATTATAGTCACGCATGCCTGCGAAGCCATAGGCCACGACCATCCAGGTGCCACCCATTGAAGCGATATGACAACCATCAGCCATGTTTCCACCGATATCAGCCAGATCCATGAGCACGGCGAAGCGGGCATACTCTATGGCCTTTTCAATTTCGCCGATTTCGGCGGCGATAATACTCTGTATGCAGGCTGACAGCGAGGAATCACCGGTTGTTAATGGATCATAATATTCAAAATTACGTTTTTTCTGCTTGTCGGTAAAGATGTGATTGAGGAGCAACATGGCCAGAACAACATCAGCCTGTTTGATCACCTGGTGACGGTAGATAACTAGGGGATGATAGTTGAGTAGCAATGGAAATTGATCTTTCGGCATGCTTTCGATGTCCCACTTTTCAAGTTCAAGGAAATCGTCGTCCTGTGGGTGAATGCCCAGGGGTTCCTCAAAAGGGATGTACGTGTTGTTGGCTGCATTCAGCCAGGCATCAATTTCTTCGGGCTGTAGATCGGTTCTGTGCTGCAGGTTTACATAATGCTCTGGATAATTGTCGCGCAGTTCCATCACCGTTTTGACCGCAAAAAATAAATTTTCGCGGGCCATCACGTTGGTATAGGCATTATTGTTGACCACTGTCGTATATTCGTCTGGTCCGGTTACGCCATGGATACAGAACTTGCCTTTTTTTCTCTCTGAGTAGAAGCCGAGATCCTCCCACATCCGCGCAGTCTCGACCAGCATTTCGGCCCCTTCATTGTATAGCAGGGCCTTGTCATCGCTGATATCAACATATTTTTTCAGAGCATACATGATGTCGGCATTGATGTGATATTGGGCTGTGCCTGCAGCGTAGTATGCCGAGGCTTCCTCCCCGTTGATGGTTCGCCAGGGGTAGAGTGCTCCTTTTAGGTTCAGCTGCCGGGCCCGAGCACGGGCCCGGTCAAGCATTGAGTAACGGAAGCGCAGGAGGTTTCTGGCAATGTCCGGTGCCGTGTAAACAAGAAACGGCAAAATATAGATTTCGATATCCCAGAAATAATGTCCTTCGTAGGTCTGCCCGGTCAGCCCTTTGGCCGGGATCCCGGTTCCCTCGGCCCGCCCGGAAGCCTGCAGAATCTGGAACAGGTTCCAGCGTATCGCCTGTTGAATTTCGTGCTGGTGGCCACCATCAGATTCAGCTTTGCTACGGATATGGATGTCACTACGCTGCCAGAAATCATCCATGTATTCCCGCTGACCGCAGACCAGAGGATCAAATCCTTTGTCGATCAACCGTTCGAGGGTCCGTTCGGCCCGGGTTACCAGTTCCGTGGTAGGGGCATGCCGTGAGGAATGATAGGTGATGAATTTGTAAATCTGGATCGTCTTTTTTTTCTTGGCGTTAACGGAAAAAACGACTTTTCCGAAATCACCGTCACACTCGCTCTTGCAGGTATAATCCGATTCGGTTCTGATCAGGTGATCGACTCCGCAGACCATAGTCATTCCACTGTGGTCGGTGCGATGCGTCAACATTAAGCGCATCTTGTCCGCATAATATTCCTGCGGTTCCAAAACTTTGTATTGGAATCCTTTTGCATGACGAGGGTCTACAAGACCGGTCTGGTTTTTCTGGTTGCCGACCACTTCGGAGGAGATAACTACGGGTGCGTTGGCATTCAGGATGGTCACCTGGTAGCTGATTGCCGCGACATGGCGGTGCGGTAACGAAACCAGCCGCTTTGACTCGATTAGCACCTGTTTGCCTGCTGCGGTCTCCCACAGGATCCGCCTTTTCAGTGCTCCTTCCTGCATGTCGAGGGTCCGCTCGAACAGCTGTAAACTGGCTGTCGGCAGATAGAAGGGTTCGTCATCGATGTAAAGCTTTAAGATCTTGGCATCGGTTACATTCAACATGGTCTGGCCGGTTTTGGCAAAACCAAAAGCCCTCTCGCTGTAAACGAGCGGCCATGTCTCATGGAAACCATTAATGTAGGTACCCGTCTGGCTGTGCGGGATCCCTTCATCATGGTTACCGCGCATGCCGAGATAACCGTTGCCGATGGAAAACAGCGTCTCGGCTTGAGACTGGAAGCGCGGATAAAATTCCGTCTCGATGATTTTCCATTCATTGATCGGGTAGATATGGGTAGGTGGATTTAATGTCTCATGCCGGATCATATATTTGTCTCTCTAGTTTACTTATGACCGTTATCAAGGATCTCCATAAGATCTTTAACGACGATATCGGCGCCATTTTTCAGCAGAACCCGTTTATCGCCATGATGATCTATGCCGATGACCAGACCAAAACCTCCGGCCTGTCCCGCCTGTACCCCTGAAATAGCATCTTCGACAACGACTGAACGGTGTGGTGCAACGTTCAGTGCCTCGGCCGCAGCCAAAAAGGTGTCGGGAGCCGGTTTGCCGGGTAAACCGTTACGCTCTGCAACCTTGCCATCGACGATACAATCGAACAAATCCCTGATGCCGGCGGCCTGGAGGATCATTTCACAGTTCTTGCTGGCCGAGACGACAGCTGTTTTGAGTCCAAGTGAACGGACCCGGTGCGCAAAGGTCAAAGAGCCCTTGATAATTTCAACCCCTTCAGCGGCGATAACGTCTTTAACCAGCAGGTTTTTGCGGTTTCCAAGCCCACAGATCGTTTCAAGAGAGGGCGCATCATCCGGGCTACCCTCCGCTAAGGCGATGTTACGCGATGAGAGAAAGGCCCGTACTCCATCGGCGCGCAATTTTCCATCCACATATGACTTATAGTCCGATGAAATATCGAATGGCTGGTGCGTCTCACCGAAACATTTCGAACGTTCCTGTAGATAAGCATCGAACATTCGCTTCCAACATGACGCATGAATCTTCATGGTCATGGTCAATACACCGTCCAGATCGAAGAGAACAGCATCGTATTTTTTCAGAGAGATCTGCATGGTATCCAGGTCCTGACATCAAAAGTCATGTTGCCAATATGCTGTTGAGCTCTACCAAATGTTTCTCGGGTCGCCTTGGCATGGTCTCCGGGTTGTTGCCGAGAGTCGCGATAAAAGTTTCGAGCCAACGGTGGACATCATTGCTTTGAATCTGGGCTCTCAGCTGAGCCATGCGGCGGGACCGTTCATTGTCTGACATGCTGAAGGCTTGGTAAATTGTATCTGCAGTTTTTTCAATATCGTAGGGATTTACTTGCAAAGAGTGCTTGCCAAGCTGATCAAAAGCACCGGCGAACTTGCTCAGAATCAGAATGCCCTGGTTGTCGTTTGAGCTGGCACAGTATTCTTTTGCCACCAGATTCATGCCGTCGCGCAACGGGGTGACCAAGCAAACCTCTGCAACTCGGTAGTGTGCGAGTAGCTGAATCGGATCGAGGCTGCGGTAGTAATAGTGTAACGGTATCCAGCCCTGTTCTGAGAAACGGCCATTTATACGACCGGCAAGCTGTTCAAGCAGTCTTTTCAGGTCGATATAATCGGGAACCATGGTACGACTCGGCACGACAACCTGTAACAGTGAGGCTTTTTGCCGCATGTCTGGATATTTTTCGAGCGCGCGCTCAAAGGCAAGAAAGCGCTCCGGTATCCCCTTGGTATAATCAAGGCGGTCAATGCCGAGAAACAATTGCCGTTGTCTATAATTATCCTGCAGATGCCAGGCGGCTTTCGAGACCTCTTTGCTGCCAGCAGAATCGGAAAACTCGTTAAAATCTATGCTGATTGGAAAGTGCCCCGCTTTGATGTAATGCTCACCACAACGCAGAACGGTGTGTTTATCATGGCTGGTGACAACTTCGACACCTTCGACCAGCGACGTTACGCAGTGAATGAAATTGCGATGGTCGCGTAAGGTCTGGAATCCGATCAAATCGTGAGCAAGCAGACCTCTGAGGAGCTGTTTGCTCCAGGGTAAGCGGCGAAATAGATCGGGGGAAGGAAAAGGTATGTGAAGAAAGAAGGCGATGGTTCTGTTGGGGTGCATCTGGCGCAAGTACCAGCCGCTCAACATCAACTGGTAGTCATGAAACCAGATGATATCATCGTCCGTACTGAACTCAGCGGTTACCTGTGCGAAGCGACGATTGACGGCCTCATAAGTGAGGTAGTTGTCGAGGTTAAAATTACAGTTGCCGAGCAGATCATGGAACAGCGGCCAGAGGGCTTCGTTTGAGAAGCCGCGATAATATTTCTCAACCTCGCTCTCTGAAAGGGGAACTGGTTTGAGTTGGTAACTGTGTTCAGCGGAAAAACTGCTGGCCAGATCATCGAACGGAGCTTCATCACCGCAGCCGGGCCAGCCGATCCAGGTACCCTTGTTCTTGCTCATCAGTGGCTCGATAGCGGTCACTAAGCCACCTGAAGCAGGTTCTATCCGCCAATCATTGCCGACTTGGTTTATCGCAATCGGCAGGCGGTTGGATACAACGATCATTCGCTGATTCATAAAGTATTATCCTTAAATTTTGTCCTGTTTTGCTGGGGCATTAGTGCGCCACGCGGAAAGAAAATTGAGTAAATCCTCTGGTGGTGTAATCTGCAACTCGGCATAAGTGCTTCTCAGTTCACTGTTGACGAGGATGCCAAGCCCCCTACCCTTGATCGCTTCAAATCCATCTTCATCGGTGAGATCGTCACCGAGAAATGCAATCGGTTGCCTGGGATTGCTGTCTGCCAGGATTGAATTGAGAGCCGTTGCCTTGCTTTTTCCGGGACAGCGCAATTCCAGTCCACCATTGAAAGAATGGATTTCAAGACCGTATTTTTCCGCAATGGGCTGCCAATGCCCATTAACTTGCCCACGAAGTTGCTCGATTTTTTGACCGGCAAGACCGCGCCAATGGAATGCCAGCGAGGTGGGTTTTGTTTCGCAGCAGTAATCGAGGCTCTGGTTTTCTGAGCTGAGCCTTTTGTAAACCCAGAGCAGCCTGAACTGGCAGCTGAGCAACTAGGCGCTGGCCGAAGGCATCGAGTCTTTCCCAGCCATGACAACCCCATATTTCTGGTGGTGGGTTGAAGGCGAGTAGCGGCAATAGATCATCAATGGCCCGGCCGCTAATAATCACCAATCGGGTTTCCGTATCAGCCTGGATCGCGGTTAACAGTTCACGTACTCCCGGATATGGAACAGCCTGCTCCCTTTCAACCCGAAACGGTGCCAGGGTCCCGTCGTAATCAAGCATTAATATCGCTTTTTTTGCTGTGGCGAGTTGTCGCCAGAAAGTATTAAGCATGAGTTTTTTCATGGTAGATAGAAGCGTGATAAAATAGACATGCTTAAACCATAGCATTTATGCTTGACATTTAAAGGTCTCTCAATAAAAAGATAACTTGGGGTATGGTAAGGCCGGTAGTTGATCCGTTCTTTTATTGGTTAGGTCATTATTTTCAGAACAAAGAACGGTCCAACCTGTTAGCCAGGTCGGGCCGTTCTTATTTATGCTCTTAGCATTCAATCCTGCTTTGTCTGAAGATGTAAGGGGTTGGGACGAGCTGGAGTGCGTGGTGAAGATCTACTGTTAATCTGAAAACTACAACACACGGGGTCGGACCAAGCCGACATATCGGAATCATAGAATATACATGCTATTTATCACTACATTTTGGCCTTAAAGAGCTGTTTTTCAGGTTGAAAACAGCCGCTCTAAGGGAAGAACAAAGAAGTCTCATGCCTAATACACTAAAATATAACAAAGCCGAGTCGGAGTGACTTCCGAATCAGCTTTGTTATTTCAAGGGTATGAGTGATTTACTCATCATGCGATATGTCGATTGAATCGACACGTCACAACGACAACTATTCAGCGGAACAACCCCTACAACCATATTATTGTGTTCCGCTTCAACCAAAATAAGGCATACTGTGCGAGCCTTGATCCCCCCTACCATGAATGAACAAGTGAGTGACAGTATTTTGAAATTAGTGCCAATGATCGACGCCTTATCAGGCGAGGTGTTCCTCTACCTCAATGACGGGCCACTAAAAGACAAGCTGGTCGAGAGCTACTTGGAAACAGAGGAGGCCCATGGCGACATCCTCGAATTTGAGTTTGATGCATCGCTGCGGATCATACCGGCAGCAGACTCGGCAGCGGCCACCATTGAAGGACGGCTGGAGCTGGATGACTTTTTGTATCAGACCAGCTTTACCGTCGCTGAGCTGGATGCTGATGAAACCACCGATCTGCTGGAGCAGCTACAGCCTCACTGTCCAGCCCCGAGTAGCGAGCAGGACCAGCCGCGCAAAAACATCCTGCGCAAGAAACAGGGCAACAACCTGCTCAACATCGGCAGCGCATCGATCACCTTGGGGCTTTCCCAACGGGCGTTGAAAACATTGATCCCGTGCAGTGAGATGCGGATTGTCGAGGAGGGTGGCGACAAGAGCATTGAGGGTTACTACTGGAACAAGGGGTTGATCGCCCGGTTTGAAGCATTGGCGGCGCAGCACCGGCAGGGCCAGCGTTATACGGATGACGATGCGGCCTTTGTTGCTGAGCAGTGTTGTGATGGGGATATGAAGTGGGCGCGGGATATTATTGCCGGTTTTTTGCAGCATAAGAGATAAACCTGACAACGATCCTCAGGTTCGTCTCTCCCGCGAAGGCGGGAGTCCAGCACTCTCTGTAAAACCTCTGGATACCCGCCTTCGCGGGCATGACGGATGCGAAGAGCAGAACCAGGACGGAAGATTCGTGCTAATCAGGATGTTTTATCTACGATCAGCGATATCTCCTTGGATTGCCCCCTTTGCACGCCGCAACATCTACGATCATATATTTTCACCATCATGCAGAGTGATTGTCGGGTTACGCTTCGCTAACCAGACCTACAAAACCATTATATTCGGCAGCGGTCTAACGGTGCCTTCTCCCCTGCCCCTTACCATAGATATTCGACACCTTAGGCGCTGGCTTTTTAGCCACCAGACTGACCGCCGTAAACTCACCCTCATAACCGACGGTAAAACTATCAGCCGCCGTATAATTCAAACTGAGAAAGTTTCTATTATTCTTAGCAAACGGACACAGCGGCTGTTTGCAGGGCTTAAAACCAAAGCGCTGATAATACTCCGGCTTACCGAGTACAAACAGCGGCTGCTCTTTGATCTGCGGCTGACGCAGGGCAAACTGCATCAGCTCGGTGCCGATCCCCTGCTTTTGCATCTCCGGGCTGACGGCCATAGGTGCCAGGTGTAAACCACACACCTCGCTGCCATGATAGGCGTTGGAAAAGGCGATATAGGCGATGGCTTTATTACGGTGGATGCAGATCCATTCGTGGATGGCGCGATTGTTTTCGTGGAGCTTTTGCACCAGATCGGCCTCGTAGTTACTGCCGGGAAAGGCACTGCGCAACAAGGCATAGACCTTGGCCTGGTTCTCTTTGCTTACCTTCTGTATTTTCATCTGTTTTATCCTTTAAATGCTGCCAGCCTGAAGCGCGGTTTGTGAATTCTACTCGCGAGCATAACGGGTCAGCCATAAATTGATTTTCCTGATTAACACGAATCTTCCGCTTGGGTTCTGCACCCAGCATCCGTCATGCCCGCTTTCGCGGCAGAGACAAACCTGAGAATGGCTTTAATATAAACTCAGCTGGCCCTCAGCCTCGAAGCCATCCCCTTCTTCGGTTTCTGGATTGCTTTCATCCTCTTCAACTGCCGCTTCGAACGGTTCATCCTCAACGGCGAAAGCAAACAGTGCCTGAACGCCAACAGCTACGCTCGTGGCCGACTCACAGCTGGTCGCATCGACGTTAGCAGCGATCGCCACGCCCGGCTCGACAACGTCAAGCTCTTGGCACTTGTCGACGGCAGGCGGCCTGCCATCAAACCGTTCATCCTCGGCGGTCACCGCCGCGTCATTAACAGGCGCAACCTCAAGCTGCTCGGCCGCCTGCACCCCTTCGGCCACGGCCCGCTTGGCCAGCTTGTCGCAACGTTCATTGAACGGATGCCCGGCATGACCGCGCACCC
>JAGGYC010000115.1 GCA_021162745.1 Desulfuromonas sp.
AACATGAAAAAATGGATCTGTACTGTCTGTGGATATGTTCATGAAGGTGAAACTGCTCCCGAAAGCTGCCCCCAATGTGGTGTCGGCCCTGATAAATTTGAATTACAGGATGAAACAGCAGAATTTACCTGGGCTGACGAGCACCGCATCGGTGTTGCCAAGGATGTGGATGCTGATATCGTAAAAGATTTGCGTGCCCACTTTAGCGGCGAGTGTGCCGAAGTTGGTATGTATCTGGCCATGAGTCGCCAGGCCGACCGTGAAGGTTACCCTGAAGTAGCTGAAGCCTACAAGCGTATCGCCTGGGAAGAAGCAGAGCATGCTGCAAAATTTGCCGAACTGCTCGGTGATGTGGTTGTTGCAGACACAAAAACCAACCTTGAGATGCGTGTTCAGGCAGAAAACGGTGCCTGTGCAGGCAAGAAAAAAATTGCCACTCGCGCCAAAGAGCTTAATCTGGATGCGATTCATGACACGGTTCATGAGATGTGCAAGGATGAAGCACGCCACGGTCAGGCTTTCCAAGGCTTGCTCAAGCGCTTTTTCGCATAACTTAAATTCCATAGTTTCAAAAAAACGTCGTCCATTTTGGGCGGCGTTTTTTTTTGCCTTACAAGATGGAAAATGGCATACTTCATCTTTTGCAATGAACCCCTGAGAGATTCTACAACTCCACACGTTATTTTCGCTACGGAAGACATATAAACATCATGGTTTCTGCTCCACCAGTTATCGGTTCATGGACTCCTCCTCACGAGGTCATCGATGCCGCCAGCATATCAACAACACTAGCTGAGGCACTTAAGTGTATTAATCGCCCGGTTTTTGTTACTAATTCCCAGGTCGCCAATGCGGGTTGTGCCCAGATCGGCGACACGGCCGTTGCCGGCAACGCTGTACCGCTACAGGGTTATGCGGCGCCCTTGCCCCTTAAAAACTGCGGAGATCCACAGTTTCTTGCGACCCACGGCCTACGCTACCCCATGGTCGGCGGTTCAATGGCCAAAGGGATCAGCTCCGCTGAAATCGCCATCGCCCTTGGACAGAACGGCATGCTCGGTTTCTTTGGCGCAGCCGGGTTGCCCCTTGAGCAGGTGGAAGAAACGATTTTAAGGATTCAGAGCGCCCTACCCGACGGACCTTATGGTTTCAACCTGATCCACAGCCCCAACGAACCCGATCTTGAACAGGCGCTGGTCGATCTCTACATCAAACATCATGTACCGCTCATCGAAGCTTCAGCCTTTCTCGCCCTGAGTCTGACGGTGGTTCAGTATCGTGTCCATGGTATCCATCGCGACAGCTCAGGCCAGATCGTCACCCCGAACCGGATCATGGCCAAAGTCTCCCGTGAAGAGGTGGCCAGCCAGTTTCTGTCGCCACCGCCGCAGAAGATGCTCGATGAGCTGATGGCCCGGCAAGTGATCACTGCTGAACAGGCCGAACTCGCCCTTCAAATCCCGATGGCCGAAGATATTACCGCCGAGGCGGATTCCGGTGGTCACACCGACAATCGCCCTGCGCTATCGCTATTCCCGACCATCTGCTCTTTGCGTGACCGTCTTCAGAAGCAATATAACTATGCGGTACAACCCCGCATCGGCTTGGCCGGAGGGATCGCAACCCCTCTGTCCGCAGCAGCAGCGCTGGCCATGGGAGCCGCCTATCTGGTGACAGGTACGGTAAATCAGGCCTGCATCGAATCGGGCACCTCGGATATGGTGCGCCAGATGCTGGCCGAAGCGCGTCAGGCCGATATCGCCATGGCCCCTGCCGCCGACATGTTTGAGATGGGTGTTGATGTCCAGGTGCTCAAGCGCGGCACCATGTTCTCCATGCGTGCCGCCAAATTGTATGAGCTTTATCGACATTATCCCAGTCTCGACCAGCTGCCTGCCGATGAGCGAACAAAGCTGGAAAAAACATTTTTCCGCGCTCCCCTCACCGAGGTCTGGAACACGACCCGCGCCTTTTTCATGCAGCGCGATCCGCGTCAGGTGCAACGTGCCGAGCAAGATCCAAAGCACCTCATGGCACTGGTATTCCGCTCCTACCTTGGTCAGGCCACCCATTGGGCCAATGACGGTGATGCCAGTCGCAAGATGGATTTTCAAATCTGGTGCGGCCCGGCCATGGGAGCATTCAACGAATGGACCGCCGAAACTTTTTTACAACAACCGGCCAACCGTCAGGTTGTCTGCGTTAATCTGAATATTTTATTTGGTGCTGCTGTGATCAGCCGCGCCAACATTTTGCGACATCGGGGCCTCACCATCACGGATGCTGACCTCGCCCTCACCCCGCTAACCACTGAACAGATCAAGGAGTACCTGCGTGACTGATTCGGCTGCTGATAAAATGAAAAATGATATGACACCATCTACTGCCACTTCCACGGCCACACCCCCAGCAATGCCGCTGGCCATTGTCGGCATCGGTTGCCTGTTCCCCCAGGCCAACAGCAAAGAAGCCTTCTGGGGCAATATCAAAGGCGGCGTTGACAGCATTACCGATGTACCTGAAACCCACTGGCGCATTGCCGATCTCTATGATCCCGACCCCAAGACACCGGATCACAGCTACGGTAAGCGTGGTGGTTTCCTTGACCCCATCGAGTTTAATCCGATGGAGTTCAGCATTCAGCCCAATATTCTCGAAGCGATCGACACCTCACAGCTGCTTGGCCTGATTGCCGCCCGCGAAGTCCTGAAAGATGCCGGATACGATCCCGAGAGCGATTTTGCCCGCGACCGGGTCAGCGTGCTGCTTGGCGTTACCGGCGCTCTGGAGATGGTGATCCCCCTCGGCGCCCGCCTCGGCCATCCGCAATGGCGCAAAGCGCTTAAGGATGCCGGTGTTCCCACCGATGTCGCCCAGGAAGTTGTCGAGCGCATTGCCGACTCTTACGTCCCCTGGCAGGAAAACTCCTTTCCCGGCCTGCTCGGCAATGTCGTCGCCGGACGGATCAGCAAACAGTTTGATCTCGGCGGCACCAACAGTGTTATCGACGCTGCCTGCGGCAGCTCCCTGAGCGCCGTACATATGGCGGCCATGGAACTGGCCTGCGGACGCAGCGACATGGTGATCACCGGGGGTATCGACACCTTCAACGATATCTTCATGTACACCTGCTTCAGCAAAACTCCGGCCCTGTCGCCCTCCAATATCATCCGTCCGTTTGACAGCAATTCCGACGGCACCCTGATCGGTGAAGGTCTGGGGTTGGTAGCGATCAAACGCCTCGAAGACGCCGAGCGCGACAATGATCAAATCTATGCGGTAATCCGCGGCATCGGCACTGCCAGTGACGGCAAAGGGGGGGCGATTTATGAGCCCAGCGCCAAGGGGCAGATACGGACCCTGAACAATGCCTACCAGCAAGCCGCCATCGATCCAAAAACCATCACTCTGCTCGAAGCTCACGGCACCGGCACCAGAGTCGGTGATGCCACCGAAATTTCGGCGCTGCGTGAGGTCTATGGTGAAAGCGATGGTCGTCCGTGGTGTGCTATTGGCTCCGTTAAATCACAGATCGGTCATACCAAGGCCTCCGCAGGTTCCGCCGGTCTGATCAAGACCGCCTTGGCACTGCACAACAAGATTTTGCCACCGACCATCAATGTCGAACAACCGCAAACGGTGCTCACTGAAGGCAACACCCCGTTCTACGTGAATACCACCATGCGCCCGTGGTCGCCCCAGCCGGATCACCCACGCCGTGCCGCCGTCAGTGCCTTCGGCTTTGGTGGCAGCAATTTTCACTGTGTCCTCGAAGAGTATCAGGCCAATCGAGCGCACTGCGACTGGAGTGAACCAGCACAGATCTTTGCCTTTAGCGCTGCCGATAAAAACACCCTGCTGGCGCAACTCAAGCAATTACCGCCAACGGCAAACAATGACCAGCGGCGGCGTCTGGCGGCCCTCAGCCGCAACAGCTTTGAAGGTACGGCTGATCAGAGACTGCTGTTTGTTATCGAAGCGGAACAGGATCTGGCCACTTTTGTTGCCGGTGCAGAAAAACTGGTCAACGGTAACAAACCGCTGGCCGGCACCCCCAACGGCATCTGGTATGGTAGCGGCAAAAACCAAGGCAAACTGGCAATATTGTTCCCCGGTCAAGGTGCTCAATATCTACACATGCTGCGTGATCTGGCCTGCCATGCGCCACAACTGCTGACCGCGATCGAAGAGGTTGATGATGCATTAACCCTGGAGGATGGTGGCCCCTTCAGCGAACTGATCTATCCCCACTCTCTGTTCACCAAGCAGGATCAAGCGGCAGCAATGGCCAATATTCAGGCCACACAAAACGCCCAACCGGCCATCGGTACGGTCAGTTTGGGGGCATGGAATTATCTGCAAGAATACGGCATTGAAGCCCAAGCCTTTGCCGGTCACAGCTATGGTGAACTGACGGCACTCTGTGCCGCCGGTTGTTACAGCAGTGGCGACCTCTATCGCCTCTCTCAGTTGCGCGGTCAATTGATGGCCGGTGACGGCAGCGACAAAGGGACCATGTTGGCCGTCTCGGCTTCCTTGGATGCCATCGAGACCATGCTCAGTGAAGAGAACCTCGATCTGGTGCTGGCGAATCGCAACACACCGAAACAAGGGGTGTTGTCGGGTGGCCGTGACGAGATTGAACGGGCCACGGTCCTGTGCAAAGAGCGTGGCCTACGCTGCGTTGCACTGGATGTGGCGGCAGCGTTCCATAGCAAACTGGTCGCAGCGGCGTCGAAACCGTTTCTGGAAGCATTGGAGCAGGTCGATATTGCCACGGCACAACAACCGGTTTACGCCAATAAAACAGCGGCCCCTTACCCCGCTGACAGTGTTGAGATGGGTAAGCTGCTGGCTGAACAGATCACCAGTCCGGTTGAATTCGTCAAGCAGATTGAGCAGATGCATGCCGACGGCTTCACCACCTTCTTTGAGGTCGGCCCCGGTGCGCGTTTGACGGGGATGGTCGGTAAGATCCTTGGTGCTAAAAACGTCAACACCGTTGCCCTGGACTCCTCCAATGGCAAGCGTTCCGGTTTGACCGATCTCGCCCGTTGCCTGGTGCAGCTGGCCGCCATCGGCCTACCGGTTCAATTGCAACGCTGGGATGGTGATTACGCAGGACAACAGGCAAACCTTGTCGAGCCGAAAGCGGCACGGATGACCGTCACCCTCACCGGTGCCAACTACGTCAAAGAAAAACCTCAGCGACCGGCCAGCCAACGCAAGCTGGTTGATGCCAACAGTCTGCCTCCTGCAACAACCGCGGCAACACCCGTGGCAGCAGCTGCACCTGTCGCCGCAACCAGCCAGTCCCTGCAATCCTTGCAGGAAAGCATGGCGGTTCTGCAACGGATGCAGGAAGATACTGCCAAACTGCACAACCAGTTCCTCGAAGGTCAGGCCGCTGCTGTCCAGGCGATGCGCTCGCTGATGGATCATCAACAGGGTGCCGTGACAGGAATGCCGGTAACAGCGGCAGCACAGCCGAAGACAATCACGCCACAATCAGCAGCGACGATACCAATGGCACCTGCCGTTACAGGTGCCACACCGACAGCGGCGCAACCGGTTTCAACCGGCCCGGACGTATCAGCAGCGTTGCTCGATGTCGTTGCCGACAAGACCGGCTACCCTCAGGAGATGCTGGAACTGGATATGAGCCTCGACGCCGATCTCGGTATCGACTCCATCAAGCGCGTTGAGATCCTCTCGGCATTGCAGGAGAAGGTGCCGGGATTACCGGCGGTGCAACCGGAACAGCTCGGCAGCCTACAGACCCTGCGTCAGATCGTTGAAGCGCTGGGCAGTGTCATCACCTTTGATACCTCTACACCAACGGCAGCACCTGCCGCCGTCAGCGCCGGCCCGAACGTATCAGCAGCCCTGCTCGACGTAGTGGCCGATAAGACCGGCTACCCACAGGAGATGTTGGAACTGGATATGAGCCTCGACGCCGATCTCGGTATCGACTCCATCAAGCGCGTTGAGATCCTTTCTGCGTTGCAGGAGAAGGTGCCGGGATTACCGGCGGTGCAACCGGAACAGCTCGGCAGCCTACAGACCCTGCGTCAGATCGTTGAAGCGCTGGGCAGTGT
>JAGGYC010000095.1 GCA_021162745.1 Desulfuromonas sp.
CCGTAAAAGGCGAGGGTTTCACGCAGCAGCTCAACTTTGTCCTTCTGCTCTTCCAGATAGCCGCGCGCGACAAGATCCTTGGTCGGCACGGTTTTCAACCAGACGATATCAGCCGTCAATCGCTCCCGTTCTTCGAGCTTGGCCAGCTGCTCCCGGTATTGCGCTTCAAGGTTGTTCCAGAACCGCGCCGGAACACGAGTGACCAGTTCAAGCCGGTTGGCGGTGGTATAGGTGATCGGCTGATCGCCTTTAAAAATACGGATCAGGGTCTGCTCGGTCAGCTCCACTCGCTTGGCCAGTTCCTTCTGGCTCATCTGTAGCGACTCCATCACTTCGTGCAGGGTCTCTCCCGGAGGAACCGCATAATCGGGTTCAAACTGGTATTGTTTTTTTGCTTTCTTAGCGCACATCTCTCTCTCCGTCAGTGCGTATCCACAATCGCGATGATCTCAACCTCTGTCACCAGCTTGAGGTCTACACCACCATCATCACGAGTGGGAACCGGTTCGTTCGCGGGAACAAACAACAAACGATGGGGATGCAACAGATCAACTGAAAACTGTCCAACTCGATTACCGGTCAATTCATGGCAGCGAGGCGGCGGCAGATAGGAAATATCAGCCAACGTATCCGCTGCCGACAATTCCATCAGTCGCTGTTGAAGCTTACGGGCCATCGTTAATCCATAGTGCTTCCGCATCTCCTGCTGTTGTGAGCAGGCTTTATGTAGTTTCTTTGTTTTAAAGGATATCAGCATATGGATTTTTTACAAGCAAAAGCTAACACACAATGTTAACAAAAATGGCAATGGCATTCTCCTCATTTCGAACACAGTCGTGCGTGAATCACTCCACCCCACCCCCATCAGCCTTCACACCCTTAAAACTCCCGCGCTTCTCATCCCCCCGCGCAAACCGGAACACATTCTTATCCACACAGCGCGTCAAGCAAATATCCACATAGGTAGTCTGATTGGCCACCAGCACATCATCCACCTTCACGCCATCGGACCGAAACTCCGCCAAGCAGTAATAGGAAAAACCACGGGTCGGCCGCGCCACCACCCGGATACCAAACAGGCCATCCTTGATGTCGTGCATGCGGTCGATATCAACGTAATAGACCAGATTACTGGTCTTGGTGTTCATCTGCCGATCCTGAAAAAAACCTTTCGGCATGGCATGGGGCTGATAGGTTTTACCGGCCAGTAATAGGATGTCGTAATCGTCACTGGAGAAGTGATTGCCCTGATCATCATGAACATGAAAAATCAGCATGGCGTAACGTTCCACATCGTGTTTATCACGGTGGTAGTCCTGCTCGGCTTTGGTCAACGCCGCCAGCTGTTCCCCGCGTAAGCTGTAGTCGGCAGCGCTCTCCACCTGCAGACATTTGACGATATCGGCCACTACCGGTTGAGAGTCACCCTTGGCCGCGATGATGCTCTTCATAATGCCCATCTTGCCACCGGAATGGCTGTAATCGTGATAGACACCAAGTGGCACCGCGGGTGAGCTGCGTAGCGGATTCCCGGCATCGTAGACCAGGCCGGTAGTCGCTGGACGCCGACGCACCAACGCAGCCGTCTGCTTGAGAGAAAAGAAGCGGTAGTTCATATTGGCCCCGGCGACGCGCACCACGCCGTCGCTGCCGGGCTCGACCAGATAGTTGTTGATGAAGTCGTAGAACTTGCGGTCGATCCCCTGACCGGTGAGGACAAACGGATAGACATTGTTGGCGGCATAGTCGTAATCGAGACCGTGCGCATTGAGGGTACGCTGACCGAGGCTGCCCAAAGACAGCCAGTCGAGCACTTTCTGCCCCGGCTCAAGCCCTTTGAACCAGGCATCGAACCGGCCGACCCGTTTTTTACCCAACACCGCCAGGGCAGAGCCGTGGTTGGCCGGAGCCAGCATCACCAGATGACGCAGCGGCAATTCTGCGAGTTTTTTGGGGCCGTAGAAGCGATCGATCCAATGACGCACCACCGGGCCACCAGTGGAATGGGTGATACAGGAGAAGGGTTGAATCTGATCGGCGTTACCGGGCAGGTCGTGCAAGGCCTGATTAAGACCACGGGTGATATCGTCGAGAGTCACTTCATCGTGAAAGCTGACATATTTGCCGAGCTGGATGTGCCGAATGGTCAGGTCGAGACCGACTTCGGCACAAGCCGCCACCAGCGCTTCGGGCAGCTGGCCGTAGGTATCGGTATTAGTCACACTCCAGCCGTGAACAAAGATCAATTGCATTGCAGCCCCCCATAGCAAGCATAAATAATCATAAAAAGCTCATAAAACAGCCCTTACTATCCTCGCCATAATTAATGGTGTCAAGTGAATCCATTAATGCTAATCCGCAAATCACCCGCATCTGTTTACAGGGATGAAGGAGATAGCAGGGATAACACCCTTGACCCATTATTCCTCACGCAAAGACGCCAAGAAAAGCAGTAAAAACCAAAAACCTTGTTTAAGCTTTTGACTTTCTTAGCGGCTTTGCGGCTTGAGAGAACGTAGTGAACGGGCGCGAGGATGATTTTTAACAGCTTGGTTCGAATTGTCCCTAAACCTTAGACGTCCCCTCCATCCCTGTTAAATTTGGTCGTAGAGCTGTTATCTTGGAGTTAGTCATGCTGGCAATCGACAGCCGCCAAACTAATCAAAATTCGCTGGGAATAGCCGTTCGTATTGACTATGATGCTAGGTTCAAGACATTGCTGCACCATCCCCGCCTTGTGATCCACCGATACAGGAACCCAAGAACCCTATGTATAAAGATTATTTTGGCCTCAAGGATAAGCCGTTCTCCATCGCCCCCGACCCCCAGTATCTGTACATGAGTGAACGCCACCGCGAGGCCCTGGCCCACCTGATCTACGGCTTGCAGACCGACGGCGGTTTTGTGCTGCTGACCGGCGAGGTGGGCACCGGCAAGACCACGGTGTGTCGCTGCCTGCTGGAACAGGCACCGGAAAACACCGAGATCGCTTTTGTGCTCAACCCCAAGCTGACGGCACCGGAGTTGTTGGCCACCATCTGCGACGAATTGGGGATTGACTACCCCGACGGCAACAGCAGCATCAAGGTGTTTGTCGATGGCATCAACCGCTTTTTGCTCGATACCCACGCTAAGGGGCGCAAGACGGTATTGATTATCGACGAGGCACAAAACCTGTCCATCGACGTGCTGGAGCAGATCCGGCTGTTGACCAATCTGGAGACCAACAAGCAAAAGTTATTGCAGGTGATCATGCTCGGCCAGCCGGAACTCAAAGCGATGTTAGAGCAACCGGAGCTGCGCCAATTGGCACAACGGATCACCGCCCGTTATCATCTCGAACCACTGTCGCCACAGGAGATGGTCGGCTATATCAGCCACCGGCTGGCCGTGGCCGGTGTCGAGCGCCTCCTGTTCCCGGCAGCCACCATCCGCAAGTTGTACCGTTTAAGCGGCGGCGTACCGCGGCTGATCAATCTACTGTGTGATCGTGCCCTGCTCGGCGCTTACGTTAAAGAACACAACACTGTCAGCCGCAAGCTGATGACCGCCACCGCCCGCGAGCTGTTTGGCGACAACAGTATCGCCAGCCAACAGGCGACACCACAGCGCAGTGCAGCCCGCTGGCTGCTGGCAACGGTCGCTGTCGTCAGTGTGGCACTGCTGGCCTACAGCCAGTGGCCGGGCAACGCCCCCCAAGTGACAGCCGAACCGATGACACCGGCTCAGGTGGTGGAACAGCAAATTGTCGCCCCGGCTCTGGCATCACCAGCCAGCGAGGCGGAAGCGCCATTCGCGGTACTCAGCTGGCCGCAGGATCTGCCGCTGGCCAACAGCCAAGCCCTGGCCTATCAGGCACTGTTCCGGCTATGGGGTTATGATTATCAGCCGCAGAACAGCCTGCCCGGCGCATACGCGCTGGATCAGGGGATGCGCTACCTGAACAAGCGCGGCAGCCTCGGCAGCCTGCGCCAACTCAACCGTCCGGCGGTGCTGACCTTAACCGACCGTCGGGGCCAGACCTTTTACACCACCCTCACCGGCCTCAACGCCGATGTCGCCACCTTCGTCATCGGTGACGAAATCCGCATCGTCGCCACCAGCGACCTGATGGAGCAGTGGCTGGGCGAGTTCTCGCTGCTGTGGCAACCGCCCAGCGTCTACAACGGTGCCGTACAACCCGGCGACAACGGGCCGATGGTACTGTGGCTGGAGCAACAGCTGGCCCGACTGCAACAACGCACACCGAGCGCTGATCCGCTGCTACGCCTCGACGGCCTGCTCCTCGACGATGTGCAGCAGTTCCAAGCCAGCGAAGGGCTGGAAGCCGACGGCATTGTCGGCCCCATCACCCTGATCCAACTCAACAGTAGACGGACCGGCAACCATCCGCAGTTGACCGTCGGCCAGGAGGGCTAAACTGACCATGTCTTTTATTCTCGAAGCCCTGAAAAAATCGGAAAAGAACCATCAAGAAAACAGTGTGCCGACCCTGGACACCCTGCACGAGGCCACAGAACAACCGCGCAAGCGACCACTGTGGCCGCTGATGATGATGGCGGTACTGATCGTTAACGCCGCTGTGCTGCTATGGCTGTTTGGCCCCTGGCAACAGACAGCAGAACGGGTTGAACAACCAGCGCCCGTGACCGATAACCCGGCAGTGATTATGGCCGCAGCCCAAACCATAGCAGCACCCACACCATCAAAAACTATGACAACTCAAACAGTGGTCGCACCAGTGAAGCCAACCATACCCGTGGTGATAACGCCAGCAATCTCAGCACCCGTCGTTTCCCCCCCCGTGGTCACAGCGCAGCCAGCAGCGCCCCAAAGTCCTGCCGTGGCAGTTCCAGCGATTGCCACACCACAGCCACAAGCCGTAGTGTCAGCACCAACCGCCATCGAGTCACCGACTCAACCGCTTGAGATCGCAACACCACAAATCCCCACAATTGCGCCACCTGTCGTTGAAGCCGTTACACAACCCGCAGCCCTGGCCATCAGTGAGCTACCAGTCAACATCCAGAATCAACTGCCACCGATGCACATGTCAGTGCATGCTTACAATGCCAACGCCAACAGCCTGATTCGCCTCAACGGCAAGATCATGCGGCAAAGCAGTTTTCTCGATGGCCGCTACCGCCTGGAGGAGATCACCCCCGATGGCGCGATCTTCAGCTATCAAGGCTATCGCTTCTTAGTGCCGCGCAAGGGGCGTTGATTCCCGTTATCATAGCGTCAAAATTAAAGGGCGTATCCAGTGTGAATACGCCCTTTTTATTTAGAAACATTTGTCGGGTTACGCTGCGCTAACCCGACCTACAAAACCTGCTCGCATCACGGTGCACCGGAACTATGAGATCCAAACCCAACAACCAAAATTCCTTAACGCCACAGCAGTGAAAAAGAGGCAACCCAGTCAGTCTTCAGACCTGACTGACCGCCAACGTGAAGCATAACGGAAACAGGCTCATCGTAGCTAGATCAGAAATTCTCGCGAAGCGGGTTTTCGGCGATTTCTTTGCCCACTTTCTTTGGGGCCAATAAAGAAAGCGGGTCGCCTGCGGGGCGAGACCCGCGACCTGAACTTAGGGTTTAAACATTGGCCACTAACGAAAAAGGGCGCATCCGCAATGGATACGCCCGTTCAAAACTAAATAATATAAATTTCACCGTTAATTATTCAACAACCCCTGCGGATCCAAGCCAATCCTCATGGCACCCCAATGCCGACCATTAATCATAATCGGCAACGACAGATCACTCACCACCTGACCGGTATCACGGCAATACGTCTGCAACAAAAAGTTATTCTGATTCTGCGCCGCCGCCAAACCGACGGGATCGTTAAACATCCGTTTGTCGCGACTATTGACCAGATCCTGCTCCGGATTTCCAGTGGGCGGCTGGGAATAAAAGCTGTTATGGGTCGGCGCATAACCGTTGCGATCGACACACAGGCAAAACAGGCCGCCATTGGCCTTTTGAACAACCTCGTCATAAACCGCCTGCAGATGTTGCTCAAAGGCACCGTCGTAAGCAGTGGAGTATTTGACCGGATCAGTGCCGGGAATCGGCCGATACTGAGTATCGAACAGGTTCAGGCCCTGCTGGGCAAAGGCCGTAATACGTTGCTGTAGCAGTTCACGATAGCGGCGGGCAAGTTCAAGGGTCTGCTCAAAGTTACCACTGCCGATTTTAAAATTGGATACCGTCTCCTGCATGGTTTGAGTGGTATCGTTGAGTTCACCGGAAAACGCCGAGGCCTGCTGCATAGCCGAGGCCACGGAGCCACTGAGCTCCTTTACCTGGCTGATATTCTGATGAACCATATTGGAAGCCGCCGACAGCTGTT
The DNA here is from genome assembly GCA_021162745.1 of Desulfuromonas sp. Classification (GTDB taxonomy): domain Bacteria; phylum Desulfobacterota; class Desulfuromonadia; order Desulfuromonadales; family Desulfuromonadaceae; genus Desulfuromonas. The sequence goes on from JAGGYC010000095.1 coordinate 6,359, forward strand.
CCACAGAGGCGCTGATGCGGTGCAAGCTATCGTGGGTTTGTTCGAAATCGTCGACCATCTCGGTAAACATCGAACACGACTCTTCGACCACCACCCGGGTCGAACCGATATGCTCGGAGATCATCTCGGTACCCTCCTGGGTGGAGCGTACCCCTTCGATCATATCGTGCAGGGTGGTGGAGATACTGTTGGTCGCATCACCAACTTGGGTGGCCAGATTCTTCACCTCTTCGGCAACGACGGCAAATCCACGCCCCGCTTCACCGGCGCGTGCCGCCTCGACGGCAGCATTGAGGGCCAGCAGACCTGTCTGGTTGGAGATACTCTGGATCAGGCCGACCACCGCCTCGATCCCCTTCGATTTTTCATCGAGCCCTTGAACCGTCTGGACAAAACTGGTCAGTTTTTCATCGACGAGAACAATATGCTCGTTGGCTTCCTGCAGACGGGACAGCGAGGTGCGGGCCTGGTCGAGTTGTTGGGAGGTCGCGGCCTGGATGGTCTGAGCATTATCAGCAATCTCGCTGGTAGCACCGGTACTCTCCTGACTGCTGGAGAAGATGGCATCGGATAATTCGCCCTGCTGCACAGAAACAGA
>JAGGYC010000137.1 GCA_021162745.1 Desulfuromonas sp.
CCAGATTCAATCAGGAGGATTAATGATCACACTGACGGTTAAACTGTTTGCCCAGTTTCGGGTTGGGCGCTTTAAGGTGGAGCAACGTGATTACGCCGAGCCGTTGACCACAAGCCAAATCCTTGTCGATCTCGGTATCGCCGAGGATGAGTTGGGGGTCTTGATGATTAATGGACGCCATGCCGAGTTGGATCAACCGTTATGTCAAGGCGATTCGATTGGTATTTTTCCGTTGGTTGGAGGTGGCTAGCATGGACGATGTAGAGATCTGGGTCGAGGGGAACGTTTACGATGGCTTGCTCAGCTGGGCCGATCAGCTTGAAGCGGCGAGTAAATTCAATGTCAGTGTTGCCTGCATTGAGGGGATCGCTTTGAAGCGTGGCATTCTTCCTGCCCGTTATCAGCGCAATCGCACCATGCTGTCGTGTCAAGATCAGCGCTGTCTGTTCTCCAGTCACGTTGCCGTGATTGGTTGTGGTGGCCTGGGCGGATATGTGATCGAAGGTCTGGCACGGCTGGGCGTGGGCCATTTGACCGTCATCGATCCCGATATTTTCGAAGAGCATAACCTCAATCGGCAACTGCTGTCGTCGCCAGCTGTTTTAGGCTGCGACAAGGTGGCGGTTGCCGCCCAGCGCGTGGCCGAAATTAATGCGGCGGTGGCTGTTACCCCGGTGGTTAAAGCGTTTTCGGCTGAAAATGGCCTCGGCCTGTTAGCGGGTGCGCAAGTGGTGGTGGATGCTCTTGACAGTATTGAAGTGCGCTTGCAATTGGCTGATGTCTGTCGCCAACTTGATGTGCCCCTGGTCCATGGTGCCATAGCCGGTTGGTACGGACATGTCGCAACACAAATGCCGGAGGATCGCAGTATCGAAACCCTGTACGCTCAAGCAGGGGCGCAAAAAGGGATCGAAACAAAGCTCGGCAATCCATCGTTCACCCCGGCGGTTGTCGCTGCTTTGCAAGTCGCAGAGGTGTGTAAGGTGCTGCTTGATCGTGGCGAGCTGCTGCGTCACCGTATGCTGACCATTGATCTGCTCGACATGGAATTTATCGAAATACCCCTCGGCTAAAAGAGTTGACCAACGATGTTGTTTTGAATACGGGCCACCTCAATAAGAGCGGTCCGTTGTTTATTCGGCAGGTTCAGAGTTTGAATGAATAATGGTCTGAACGCTTAAAATCGTAGAGTTCAATCAGGTTGTCGTTAAGCATGCCACTGAAATGTGAACCGCTGGCATGGTCGTATCCATCGAATAGTTGTCCGTACACGGAGAGACAGGTGTGGTTGTTGGTTTCCGGAAAGATCATGCAAAAATTCTGGCCATCCTCACTGCGTAAGGTGCCACAGCTGCGCAGGGTTGCTGTTGGCGAAACCGGTCGCTCTTGACACATGATTGACATGTCGTGCTCAACATTCTCCTCCATATCGATTACCGAACCGGTTAAATCTTCTTGTTTAATCAACTTTGCCGCTACATAGGCGATGTAAGCCCGTAACTCGCTTGTCATTGTTTCCTCCCATACCATAAGTTAGAAAATCTAGTGATGACGCTATTGAGAACAGGCTGACAGAGCGGCCTGGCAATCCTGTCTTTTCCAGATAGGATAAATGCAGAGATATAGAGTATTTATACTGTATACAGTATAAAATGAGACTTGTCGATGTTGGCAGGGTGTTTTTAAGTGAGATAGGACAAAAAAAGGCCTCTCAGAGTGAGAGGCCTTTTGCGCTTGGTAGCGATGTTGCGAAATATGCTTATGCGTTAACCGTGTTGGTGTGGGTTAACGCACCAAGGCTTTTGCGTAGCAATGATGTGATGCTCATGCCGGAATCCTGAGAGAGTTCGCGCAGGATTTCCATCTCTTCAGTGTTGATACGGCAAGAAATAATGTGTTTTTTGGGATGATCTTTTTTGCGGCCCATAATGTGTACTCCAAAGAAAATAGGTATGTAAAACGATACGTTAATCGGTGTGTTGATCTATTTGTTTACAGTATTTGCAAAGAGGTTGCCAGTTTTGCAATTTCATTAAATAAAAAAATAAGTTCTGTAATGACAGCTAGTTAGCGTGGTGGATGTGGATTGTGAGGTGGGGCGAAAACGAACAGTACGTAACAATCTGCTACAGGTCGGTACGGAGTGAGACAGTATACGGGGAATGTGGGTCAATTCTGGCACGGTGGGTGAGCCTGAAATAACCAGGTTGGGAGCTGTCTGAAGGTTGTTAACGACTGCTATGGTGGCATGAACAAAATAGACAGAATAGACAATAAAAACAAAAAAGACATTAATTACATAAGCTTATATTTTTTATTCAGCGGTTGTATCCTCAGTTTACAGACTATGGAAACCTGTCGCTGGGGTGGCATGGATCAATACCAGCCATCTTGGACCTATCCGTTTTTTCAACAAGAAAAGGAGAGCCGCCATGTTGTACATCCAATTCATTTTTCTGTTACTGATGTTGTATATGGGTAGTCGTTATGGTGGAATCGGTCTTGGTGTCGTTTCTGCGATTGGTCTGGTCGTTGAAGTGTTTGTTTTCCAGATGCCGCCGACCTCACCACCGATTACCGTTATGTTGATCATTATGGCCGTCGTCACCTGTGCGGCGATCCTCGAAGCGGCGGGCGGCTTGAAATACATGCTGCAGCTGGCTGAACGGATTCTGCGCGCCAACCCTCGCCGGGTAACATTTCTTGGTCCGCTGGTCACCTATACCATGACTTTTATGCTCGGAACCGGCCATGCTGTCTATTCGGTCATGCCGATCATTGGTGATGTGGCACTGAAAAATGATATCCGCCCTGAGCGGCCGATGGCCGCAGCCTCTGTGGCTGCACAGTTGGGAATTACCGCCAGTCCGATCTCGGCAGCCGTGGTCTATTACCTGTCTCAGCTCACCACTCTCAATAGCAGCATCACCTTGCTGAGTATTCTCAGTGTCACCATTCCTGCAACGCTGTGCGGGGTTTTTCTCATGTCGCTCTACAGTCTGCGCCGCGGGGTTGAACTTAAGAATGATCCTGAATATCAACGTCGTATGCAAGATCCGCTGTGGCGTAAGCGCATTGAAGAGACAACCGCAACCACTCTCGATGAAGAGTTGCCCCGTTCAGCCCATCAAGCCGTGTTGCTGTTTATTTTGGCCTTAGTCACCATTGTCATCATTGCCATGTTCCCCGAAATTCGCACCATCGCCGGTGCCGACAAGGCGATCAAGATGTCGGTTGTCATCCAGATGATGATGCTGGCCTTTGGTGGGCTGATACTGCTGGTCACCAAAACCAAGACCTCAACAGTGCCTGAAGGGGTGGTTTTCAAGTCCGGGATGGTCGCAGCCATTGCCATTTTTGGTATCGCCTGGATGAGTGATACCTACTTTAAATTCGCCATGCCGAGTTTTAAAGCCGGTATTCTCGATATGGTTCAGGCCTACCCATGGTCCTTTGCCCTGGCGATGTTTGCTGTCTCCGTGGTGGTGAACAGTCAGGCGGCAACCTGTCGGATGATGTTGCCGGTGGCGCTGGGGATGGGGTTATCACCGGCACTGGTGATCGGCATTATGCCATCGTGTTACGGTTACTTCTTTATTCCCAATTATCCGTCTGATATCGCCACCTGCACCTTCGATGTCACGGGAACCACCAAAATCGGTAAATACTATTTCAACCACAGTTTTATGGTGCCCGGTTTGATCGGTGTGGTCAGCGCCTGCTGTGTGGGCTATGTGCTGGCGCAGATTCTGATCTAAACAGATAACCTACCGTTAAATAGCAAAAAGCCCCGATTTTGATCGGGGCTTTTTGTCTTTGGCGCAACGGGCGGTAACCTTTATGGTCTATGGCGGAAATACTTGCGCTCGGGGCGACCGACATTGCCGTAGACCACGTCGGCAGATAATTCGCTGGTCGATACCATGTATTCCAGATAACGGCGGGCCGTTGAGCGGCTGGCGCCGATCTCGGCTCCCACCTCTTCGGCGCTGAGTCCGTTGTTGTCACTGTTGTTGAACACCTGCTGAATTTTATTCAGGGTCAGTGGGTCGATCCCCTTTGGGACATGAGCTTTGTCGCTGGTCGTCGGAGCATGTTGCGCATGGAGCAACTGGTCAATGTCACTTTGTTCCAGGGTTTCTCCCGGTAGCAGATGACTGCGGTAGCTGCTGAATTTATGCAGCGCTTCTTCGAAACGGCCGAAAATAGCCGGTTTAACAATGTAATCGAACGCCCCACCGCGCAGGGCCTGCTGGACGGCGGCCACCTCTTTGGCGGCCGTGATCAGAATAACATCGATCTCCTGCCCCGCAGCGCGTAACTCGTTGAGCAGATCCATGCCGTAACCGTCGGGTAGAAAAAGATCGAGCAGCAGCAGATCCGGTTCGAGAATATCAGCCATCTCCCGCGCTTCACTGATCGACAGGGCAATGCCGACGACATCAAAGCCGGAGATCTTCTCGCAAAAGCGCTGATGTAATTGAGCGATGCGAGGATCGTCTTCAATGATAAGGACACGTAGATTGGTCATTGATTATTCCTCTGGGGAGGTGAATGTTTGGGAATGCTCAAGGTAAACAGGGCTCCACCCAGTTCACCTCTGGAGATGGTCAGTTGACCGTTGAGTTCATCGATCAGTTGTTTGACCAGATACAATCCAACGCCGTGGGCTGCGGGCCGGCCTGGCTGTTCGGGTTTACTCGACACCCCTTTGGTGAAAATGGTCGCTTGATCGTTGGGATCAATGCCACGACCTGAATCTTCAATCTCAAAAATCAGGTCATTACCCATGTCTGTCATAAACAGCTGAATACAGGGCGGGCGCTGGTGGTAAGCTTGCGCCGCTTCAAGGGCATTGTCGAGCAGGTTGCCGAGTATCGTCACCAACTTTTGCTGGCTGAGGCTGTCGGGAATATCCACTAAGGTGCTTTCAGGGTCGAGGAGAAATTCAACCTTGAGCTCCCGGGCACGGTTGTACTTGCCCATAATGATCGCCGAAATGATCGGGTGGGGAACCGCCTGAGATAGAAACTGGATCAAGCTCTGGTACCCGGCCGCTTCCGTAACAATCAGTTCCAGCGCTTCGTCGTACGCTTCGAGTTGGATCAGCCCGGACAGGGTGTGGAGTTTGTTGGAGTATTCGTGGGCTTGAACACGAAGCATCTCGGTGAATTCACGGGTCTGGCGCAGCTCCTGTGTCAGGCTGTCAAGATCCTCCTTGGGGCGAAAATTGGCCACCAGACCGGTGATCTGTTCATGATAGACAATGGGTACACAGGTGAAAAACATCTCGCGGTTATCAATCAATAACTCTTGGAAGTCGATCTCATTCCCCGTTTTCAACAGGGTGCGGAAATCGCTGTGCGCAAAGACCTGATCGACCTGTTGACCGACCAGTGAGGCCGATTCATCCAAGCCGGTATGATGCCGTGCTGCCTGATTGATTAAGCGAATCCGGCCATCGCCATCGACGGCAATAATTCCGGCGCGAATCGATTCGAGGATGGCATTACGTTCCTGAAACAGCGAAGCGATTTCACGTGGCTCCAGGCCGAGGGTCTGGCGTTTAACAAAGCGGGCAATCGCCGAGGCGCTGAGCAGTGCCACGATCATCATCATAAAGATGTAGGTCGCGGGTTCACGCTGATAGTCGGCAATGATTTTGTCGACATCCTCAAGCAGGTAGCCGACGGCGACAAAACCGATGATCTGCTGTCGATGGTTGTGAACCGGGACGATGCCGCGCAGCGATGGTCCGAGGGTGCCGATGGCCTTTGAGGTATAGGCCAGACCTTTGCGCAGTGCCGGGTTTTCGTCGCCACCGACAAACAATTGACCAATTTTTTGCGGATCGGGGTGGGAGAGTCGATGGCCTTGATGGTCGGCAACGACAATATATTCGGCAGCGGTCTGCAGGCGGATGCTCTCAGCAAGGTGCTGGATGTCGCTGGTCAGTGGTTCTGCACTGTCGAGGGCCGTGATAACCGTCGGCATCCGGGCGATGGATTGGGCGATGTCCAATGCGCGGCGGCCGATCTGCTTTTCGGAGATGTCGCTGATCAGGGTGGCAAAGATGGCACCGCTGATAAACAACTGCACCAGCACCACTAATAAGACCAGAATGACCATCTGACCGTAGAGGGTAGCCGGTTGAAGACGATTCAAAACACGTGACCAACGCAGCATTGTCTGGTACTCCAATGGAATTACGGGAATTTTTTAATAGTTTAACAGGTTTTTGATCCGCCGCACAGTGCGACCTGTGACGATTAACCGCTGGTTTTGCCGCTGTTTTTAACGGGAACAACCGTGGACATCTGCGGGGAACTGAATTAGTGTGGATAGATGATTAAATGATTAGCATATGTTTGCTACCGGTGCTCGGTTGGCGATTCCAGATATCCCCGGTTTGCTTGAAACCCCTTATATGACCAGTACTAAAGCGCTACGTTGTAAGGAATTGCCCAGACGGATGATTGTTATTGGAGCAAGCTATATCGTCTGTGAGTTGGGTCATGTGTTTGAAGTCTTTGGAACCGGTGACCGATTTTGGCCTGGAAACCACCGCAATTCGTTGTAAGGAGAAGGGTTTTATCGAGGTGGATGAGCACCTGCAGACTTCGGTAGCGGGGGTCTATGCTCTGGGGGACTGTGTGGGTAATTATCTGTTCCGTCATAGCGTCAACTTTGAGGGTGAGTATCTGATGCGCAGCCTGTTTGAGCAGCCCGGCGATGAGCCGATCTGTTATGGCACTGCACCAGCAGCTGAGGATTGAGGATCTGTTGGCGATAATTTACATTCATCCAGCACTGGCAAAACTGGTGTGTGATGCGGTGCGCGATGCCCGTGATCAGTTAGTGGCTCGCACGGGCCACTAGCACTAGTGTTTAAAGTATTGTCCACCATCAACGGATAACTGTTCACCCAGGATTGGATACGCAAACCTGCTGAATCATGATTAGTTAGATGAACAGACGAACAATGGTGTCACACCAACAGGGTTCTGCATAACGGTGCCACGGAAAAAGTAGAGAGCGATAAACGAACAAGTTACCCAATGCCGTAGTTCATAAAAAGAGAAAACTCAGTCGACCTAAAGGGCGACTCGCCGCCAAGGTGAAGC
>JAGGYC010000134.1 GCA_021162745.1 Desulfuromonas sp.
CTTGCAACCACAATTGCTTGGTATTGAAACTGAACACCGGAAACAGATCGCTGCGTTCGGAGGCGGGTAAAACCTGTTTCTCCAGATTATCCAGAATAAGCGGCGAACTGGTGGGGGAGGGGTAATATCCCAGTACCATGTGGGCTTGGTACTTGAGTCTGCCCGTGGTGATGATGCGTGCTTTAACATAGGTTAGACGCAGCTGTTCGGTGGGGATTCCCAGCTGTTGCAGGGTGACATATTTGGCAAAGGAGAAGTCTTCGCAATCGCCTTGGCCCAGGCCCAGGGTTTCCAGCGGGGTGGCCCAGTAGTCGGTTTTTCCCCAAGTTAAGCGATCATCGACATAGCGGGTGCGTTGGTTGAAAAAATCGTTGACCGCTTTGAGCTGTTGATCAACAGGGAGAGAAATGCAATCAGCTTGCAATTGCCGCCAGGCATTAACAGCATGACGGCCGGGCAGGCCATAGCGCTGTTCAGCAAGATTTTGCATCCGTTGCAGATCGAGATCCATCGCCATGGTTACCATCACTGCACAGATCATGATCAGCATCGGCAACAGCCAGACGCCGATGACGGTTCGGCAGCGAGTCAGAGGGAAGAGATGTATAATTATGATCCTACTCATGAACTCGACCTGAAGGTTGATTGTTTGGCGTTGGTGCCGTTTTTGTTGCTCTTGAAGAGGGCAACTAAAAAAAGACTGTTAATATTACCATTTCCGTTGCATAAATGTCCTGTACAAACATTGTTTTAAAGTGCTATATCTTTTATTGATTAATTAAGATTTTATTTATTAAGGATGTAAGATGTTTTAATGGGGAGATGGGATGAGATTATTTTTTTGCTTTGTTGTTGCTGTTACGCTGCTTGTATCTCCGTTAACGGTTTGGTCGCAGGATAAACCGTTGCAGGATAAACCCTTTCGGTTGTTGATCCCGGTGGAGACGGATGGGGTGACGGATACGCTGACCGAAGCTGTCTTTCGGGCGATTGTCAGTAATCCGGATATCATGGCCAATTGTCAGGCCTTTAAGGCGGCCACGCGCGAGCAGCATGCTGCGCGTGGTGATTACCTGCCGAGTATTGATCTCAGTGCGCGAGTCGGCTACGAAGGCTACCGTTCCAACAGTATTACCAGCGATTATCAGCCCGGCGAAGCGTCTCTGGGATTAACCCAGATGATCTACGATGGCTTTGCGACCAAAAATGAGGTGGCTCGTCTTGATGCCGAAAAACTGGTCCGTTTTTATCTGCTCCTCGAATCATTCGAAAATACCGCTTTAGAGGTTGTCACAGCTTATCTCGATGTGCTGCGCTATCGTAATCTTCTCGCTTATGCTGAAGAGAACTTGCAACACCATGAGGAGATTTATCAGCAGGTCGCGGAACGGGTACGGGTTGGTGTCGGCCGCGGCGTTGATCTCGATCAGGCGACCGGTCGTCTGGCTCTGGCACGCGCCAATCGGATGACCGAAGCGAATAACCTGCACGATGTCAGTAGCCGTTTTCTGCGTATCGTCGGCGAATTGCCGGAGGATTCGCTCCAGCCGCCGGTGAGCGTGGCGGTATTCGAACTGCCGACCCAGGTCAAGGATGCTTTGTTGAAGGCGTTTCAGGACAGCCCGGTCATCAGTGCTGCGTTTGAGCGTGTGGCTGCGGCTGAAAAGGCCAGAGATGTCCGTAAGGCATCCTTCCAGCCGCAGCTTGATTTGCGTGCTCATCATGAAGTGGGAGCGGATCGCGACCATATCACCGGCAACAGCAATGAAACTGTGGTTGAGTTGGTTGCCAACCTGAATCTGTTTCGCGGCGGCAGCGATAGTGAAACCGTTAAGCAGTTTACCCACAAGATGAATCAGGCGATCTATTTGCGCGAAAGGGTGTGCCGCGATGTGCGTCAGAATCTGACCATTGCCATGAGTGACATTGATCATCTCAAGGTACAGTTGACCTACCTCAAGGATCATCAGCAATCGAGCGCTAAAGCGCGTGAAGCTTACCGTAACCAGTTTGATATTGGCCAACGTACCCTGCTGGACTTGCTGGATACGGAAAATGAATATTTCCAGGCCCGGCGCGCCTACACCATTGCTTCATACGACTATATTCAAGCCCGCGCCCGCTCGGCCGCCAGTATGGGATGGTTGCTTGTTTCCCTGGGGCTGCGTAATGAAGAATTGTCAAAGCTGAGTTTTATCAGCAGTGAACGGGATGCGAATGCCGTTACGAACTTCTGTTTGCCACAGGGTGTACCTACCGGCCTTTATCGTGATGGTGAGATTTCGCCTCAGCCGTGGTTGAAGTAATCACCGGCTGATAACAGATAAGATGCAAAAAGGCCTGATCGAAAGATCAGGCCTTTTTGTGCGTTAGCTGAGATGGTTATTATGCTTCACGAGTACTCTGTTCAACTTAAATTGTTTGATAATGATCAAGATGCCATGAACCGGACCGACTGATTTGCTTCTTTTTCATGGCTGAGGCATTGAATAATTTGATTGTTTAGTCGGTATCTACTTTTTCCGGTGCGCCGAGCCAAGCTCGGTCATTCTCGCAAGCTGAAAGGAGCTTGCCCTGTCAATTGCTGATTGGACAGGTAGTTGCGGTCTGTCGTGCGGAGATAACAAAGCAC
>JAGGYC010000065.1 GCA_021162745.1 Desulfuromonas sp.
TGCCACAACTGGCTGCCGAGCTGAAAAAACTCGGTGCCGAAGATATCGTCATCGTTTGCGGCGGCGTTATCCCCCGTCAGGACTACGCTGAGCTCAGCGCCTCCGGTGCGGCACGCATCTTTGGTCCGGGAACACCGATCACCAAGTCCGCCCGTGAAACTCTGGCGGCGATTATGGAAAAGAAGTAGATCGGCAAAGTAACACCCCAGGATCGGGGCGGAGGTGCTCCGCCCTGATCGCACTAAACCCAAGATCAAGGCCGCGGATTTCGTCCCGCAGCCGACGTACTTTCTTTGAATAGGCCCCAAAGAAAGTACGCAAAGAAATGACCTTGAAAACCGAAACAAAAGCAACTAACAGTAGCATACAACTGTTTCAGGGTGCGGATTGCATAGCTACCCGAACTGCGGGGCGGGCCTGATCTTTTGCGGCCCGCACGTATTTGATTGATGATATTTCATCATGGACAGCAGTACCTGTTGCTGATGGCGGACAGTGCCCCGGGCAGAATCCGCATTTTCGAAACACACCCTCAACCAATAACGAACCGCAATTTTCAGCCGTGACAAAACACTATTTCCACAAAAATCGTAGCGAGTGACCGAGGAGCGTTATGCGCTTAGCTTATTGTTCCTTGTAAAACGCCTCAGTTTCTTTTTCAGCAACCAGGTCACGCATGGGATTCTTTTGGTTAAGAGCTTTATTGTGGAGGTAAAACAACAGCGTAAAGCCTCCAACAGCCATATTGAGATCAAACCAGACCGTTGCCAGGGCGGTGCCGCCAACCATCAGGGCTTCGCGGTTGGTGACAAAGATCTCCAGGTCATCATGGCGGGAGAAAAAGTCTCGCCATTGTCGGCTGCACTTGCTGACCAGTTGCTTCAGATAAAGTCGCAAAGGCATGAAATCGAAAACATCATAACCAACCTTAAGCAAAACGCCGACAAAAACCGCCTTTGGAATGGCGTTGATCCACTCCTGAAACAACAGCATTTCAATCAGAACAAAGATGCCGGTCATTATTCCGGCCAGACGCAAGCTGGCGTGTTCCTTGAGCATCAGCACCGAGCGGATAGTCGCCTGGGCACCGGGAATGCCGCCAATCAAGGCGCAGAGGCTGTTGGCGACGCCCTGAGCCATCAGTTCCCGGTTCTGGCGAGTGGTTTCACCGCTCATCTTGTCTACAACCAGGGAGGTGAGCAGGGTGTCGAGATAGCAGAGCACGGCCAGTTGCAGGGCAAAGGGGAAGGCCTTGCTCAGGGTGGCAAGAGACCAGTCTCGTGGCCACTGCTCCATGACCAGGCAAGTGAAATCGGAAACACTTTGCAGGTTGCCGCTCAGCTGCACGTGTTCAACCGGCAACCGGAACAGGGCGCATCCGGCACTGACAATAAGGATCGACAACAGCGTTGAGGGCAAAAAACGAGCCCGATGACCCACGAGTTTACGCATCAGAGGGGCTAGAACGAAAATCAGCACCAGAGTTGTCAAAGCGACGAGAGTATTCACCAAATAGCCGCCCTGCAGGGCCGTCTTATTACCCCACCCCATCAGCATATTGACCTGATCTTGCCAGATCAGCAGGGCGATACCGCTCATGAAGCCCGAGACTACGACATTGGGAACATAAGCGATGAAACGACCAAGGCGCAACAAGGCCATCACCAGAAGCAGCACGCCGTTGAGCAGAAAAACCAGGTTGATAAAATGATCGGCATTGCCGGACGTGTGGCTGATGGCGAAGGCGATAACCAAGGCGCTGACCGCGCTCATTGGGGCCGTTGGGCCAGAGCACTGAATCCGCGTGCCACCGAGCAGGGCGGTAAAAAAGGCGATGATGCCAGCGGAAAACATGCCGGCGAAAGCGCCACGACCGGAGAGGATACCGAAGGCGGCTCCAAGGCTTAAGGCAACAAAGCTGACGGTAAAACCGACGATACAATTACGAATAATGTTTTCCGGCGACATGGATGCAGAACTATCCATCAAACTCTCCATCTAAGCTTGGGGGGGGGTAAACCTGTATTGTTTTATTTACAAGGCGCCAACAGCAGGTTCACACCCTGCATACAGCTCTATTGTCAGCGCCACCACATCTTGTCATATAAAAAAACCGGGTGCGCCAAGGAGGAGACATGGGGGCGCACCCGGCGAAAAATTATTTATTTTTCAACGACCAAACGCTCTTTGTACGAAGCAGCGGGAGCTTGGTCGATAAGCATAGGACCTACTTTTCACCGCAGTCAGGATCCATTGCAGCCAACTTCTTGTACAGATCGAAGCGTGCCGATGTTTCCTTAGTTGCCTGCTTCATGAGCTTCTCTGCCACTTCCGGTTGAGACTTCTTCAATACGCGGAAACGGTTTTCGCCGTAGGCGTAATCCTCAAAGCTGATGCTCGGATCCTTGCTGTCGAGCTGGAGAGGATTCTTGCCCTCGTCAGTCAAGCGGGGATCGTAGCGAAACAGCGGCCAGTGACCAGAAGCAACAGCTTTTTTACACTCGTCAACGGCGGTAGTCATGTTGATACCATGAGCGATACAGTGGCTGTAAGCGAGGATGATGGAAGGACCA
>JAGGYC010000146.1 GCA_021162745.1 Desulfuromonas sp.
TAAACAAACACGTTACTCAACGGCAACAGTGGTTTTGCCGGACGCTGCACAATTCTAGGCTTGTCCGTCGCGCAATGGATCAAACAGGTACTCCAGGCCGTTAACCTTGATGGTGTGTACCGTCTGCAGCATTTCGCCCAGTTTGCCGTTGGGAAATCCCTGCCCCGACAGCCACACCACGTAGGGTTCAGGCAGGTCGACAAGGCGACATCCCCGGTATTTGCCATAGGGCATCCGCGTGGTGTAGAGGGCGACAAAAACGTGGGGATCGGGTTGCTCTGGAGTGTTTGTCATCATAACTGCAGTGAATAGCGCATCAGCCTGAAAGTTGCAACGATAATAAAAATGTCTCTGGTGTTCGAAAACGGGCAATGGGACAGTTGTTTCAGAACAAAAGCATCGTAAAGCACAGTGCTAATTTACTCCTTGTTAACAAATTCCAGCTCAATCCGCACAATCTCCGCCACGCTGCTGGTCCGCAGCGGCGGCCCCCACACGCCGACGCCACTGCTGACATAGTAGAGGGTGTTGCCGCGTTTCAGCGATCCCCAACTCACATCATAGATTAACCCGGTAATCAGGTTGAAGGGAAACAGCTGGCCGTTGTGGGTATGGCCGGATAGCTGTAACAGCGCACCCGCCTGCTCCGCTTCCAGCAAATGACGGGGATTGTGGTCGAGGACAATTAGCGGCAGTTCGGCTTGGCGGTGGAGAATCTCAGCCAGTGGCAGGCGCGTGGCTCCGAACCGCTGGGCGCTGATATCGCGGCGACCGGCGATCAGCAGGCTGTCGTTGATCACCAGGGCTTCATCCTGCAGGACGGTAAAATTTAACTGCGCCAGTTGTTGCGCTGACCAGTCCGGGTTGAGGTAGTGCTCATGGTTGCCGAGAATCGCCACCACGCCAAGGGGTGCACGTAGTTGTCCCAGGGCCTCAACGGCGCCACTGGCGACGGCATTGTGATCGTCGAGGATATCACCGAGCAGCAAGATCAGGTCGGGCCGCTGGTTATTGATCCGGGCGACGATGTCGGCCACCCAGTCGCGGCTGACCAGCTTACCGGCATGGAGATCCGAAATCGCCACCAGGGTGATGGGGGCTGGGTTGGTGAGACGGGATGGTACGCTGAGTTTTAAGGTGTAAAGCTGTGGATGACGGGCGTTCCAGTAGCCGGCGGATAACATCAGTACGCACAGCACCGAAGTGACCGCCAAGGCCTGCGGACCACTGAGCAGCCAGCGCGGCGGCGCGTATTTTTTTATCAGCCAATGCAGTGGCTCGGCCAGCAGTGCTAAAGGAAAAAAGCACATGACAATGGCCGCCCAACTGTAGCCGATGGTCTGCAGCAGGCTGACCAACGCCGCCGGCAGCCACTGGTCACTGAACTGGACGATGGGCAGCGCCAGGGTGGTGAGGTCCATCACGCCGACAAAGGTGCGTCGTCGCGGCGTATCACACAGCAGTCGGTACATCCAGAAGCGGATGTACAGATAGCACAACAGATAGATACTGACGGCAATCAGATAAAAGGTCATAGGGCCTTCATGGCAAAGCGCTGGAGAATGCGGCAGGCATTTTCTTAATACTACTTGAAATCCTCCGCTTGTCGTCAGACCCATCCGTGTTTAGCCGGGGGGCAATTGCACCACCACTTCAAGGCCGCCGTCGGGATGGTTGCGGGCGCTGATGGTGCCGCCGTGGCGGCGGATGGCCCGCTCACTGATGGCCAGACCGATGCCGGTACCGCCGGAGCGTCGGTCGCGGGCATCGGCGACGCGATAGAATGGTTGGAAGATCTTTTCCAACTCGGCGCTGGGTACGCCGGGGCCGCAGTCGCGAATGCGGATGGTCAACCCCTGTTTGCCATTCTGTTTATCATCCTGCTCGGCATGGATGGTCACTTTACTTCCGGCATGGCTGTAGTGCACGGCGTTGCGGATAATGTTTTCCAGCGCTCGGCTTAACAACTCCTGTGAGCCATTGACCACCAGTTGTTGCGGCTGGTCGAGAATCACCCGTACCCCCTGGTGCTGGGCTTCGAAGTTGGCGTCGGCCACCAGCTGCTCAAGGATCGGTGTCAGTTCGACGTGGCCGCGGTGCTCCAGTTGATGGATGTCGAGTTGATTGAGGCTGAGCAATTGACCGATCATCTCGTTGAGGCGCTGCGATTCCCCTTCGATCCGATCCAGGGCCGAACTCGCCTCGTTGCCGGCACGTTGTCGAGCCAGCTCCAACGCTACGTTCAGCCTCGCCAGCGGTGAACGCAGTTCGTGGGAGATATCGCGTTGCAGCCGTTTTTGCGAAATGATCAGATCCTCGATCCGTTCCGCCATGCGGTTAAAGTCGAGCCCCAGTTGGTTGATCTCCGAACTGCCGAGACTGCCGGTTTCAACCCGAGTGGTCAGATCTCCATCGGCAAACTGGCGGGTCGCCGTGCGCAGGTGTCGGATGGGTGACGTCAGTGATCGGGCCAGCAGGAAGCAGATGATACTGCCGACAAGAAATAAGCTGAGCAGGCGCGGTACGACAAAGCGCGGCGAAAGCAGGTGGGGCGGGTGTGCAGACCCTTTGAATTCCGGCAGGACAACGCCGATCGCCACGGCCGGGCGAAAGCGTTCATCCAGCGGCATGGCGATTTTCGGATGGCGATTACGCATGGAGCGGACCAGTTGTCCTTGATTCAGGGCGCGGCGCATGAGGCGATGCAGTGCGGGGGGGATCTGCTGTCGCTGCTGCGCGGGGATGAGGAAAAAAAGCTTAATCCCCTCCTGGCGCAAGCCCTCGCGATACTGTTGCAACGCTGCCGGGCCACCACTATGGTAGCTGCCCATGGCCTGAGCGGCGTATTGATTCAGGGACTGGCTGGCAAAGTTACTCAAGCCAAGTTGGGGACTTTCCGGTTTGTTATAATAGGCCCACATCCCGCCGATGGTGATAGAGAGGAGGATGATGGCGGCAAAGGAGAGGAAAATTTTCACAAATAGACTGCGCATCAGCTTTCCTCCACGGTTAGGGCGTAGAGATAACCGACCCCGCGAATGGTCTTGATCCGTTCGTGATTGTCGTTGGTGGGGCCGAGCTTTTTGCGCAGGCTGCTGATGTGGACATCGATACTGCGATCATAGGGCAATAGCCGGCGACCGAGCACCTGTTCCACCAGTATTTCGCGACTGACCACCTGACCGGCCTGCTGCAACAGAGCTTCCAGCAAGGAAAATTCCACCGAGGTTAGTTCGATGAACTTACCATCCTGATGAACTTCGCGTGAGCCCAATGACAGTTGCACATCGCCAACCCGGAGCTGCTGATTGCTCGCTGCCGTGTTAGCTGTCTGGTTGTCGGCGCGGCGCTGAATGGCGCGGATACGTGCCAGCAGCTCGCGGGGGTTGAATGGTTTGGGAAGATAATCATCAGCGCCCAGCTCCAGGCCGACAATGCGGTCAACATCGTCACCGCGGGCCGTCAACATGATCACCGGGATTTGCGAATTCTGGCGGATCTGGCGCAACACGTCAAAGCCATTCATGCCCGGCAGCATCACATCGAGGATGACCAGAGCGTATGGCTCAAGGGTCTGTTGGGCTCCCTGGCTGCCTTCGTGGACGCAATCGATCTCAAAGCCTTCCGGGGTCAGGTAGTCGCTGAGCAGTTCACACAACTCGGTATCGTCGTCAATGATCAGAATTTGGTTCATCACGGGGTTCCTTCCAACTACGGCTATGAAGATTTGTACAGTGTAAAGGAATCCGGCTGGATCGGGCGTAAAGAAATGTAAAATAGCGTGCGTGATCTTTCACATTTCTTTAATATATCAGGTGCTATCTTAACATCATCGGAGGGTTTGTGGCGTTATGATGGCCTTGTAGAGAACACTCTGAGAATAGCTTGATGATAACCCCAGTTAAGGATCATAGATGGACAGCAAGAATGGCCGTCATTTAAGACGGATAACGATCATGCTGCTGCTGATGAGTTTACTCGGTTTGAACGGTTGTAGCATGTTGGTGCCGACGCAGCGGGCGACGCTGACGGAACAACTGCCCGCCAGCTATACGCTGTATGGTGAGACAGTTTTCGCGCAGGCCGATGACGAATTAGCCTGGTGGAAAAGCTTTAACAGCCCGGAATTGAACCGCCTGATCGATATTGCTCTTGGCACTAATTTTAGTGTCCGGCAAGCCTGGGCACGGTTGAAACAGGCTGATGCAACCGCGATTAAAGGTGGTGCTGACGTGCAGCCGGATTTGACCCTGACCAGTGAGGTGTCCCACTACCGTCAGCGTAATAATGACAGTAGTTCAGATCGTATCAGCGATGGCGACAATTACCGTCTCGGTCTGACCAGCAGTTATGAGCTGGATCTATGGGGACGGGTGCGCGCCATGGCCAACGCCAGCCAGTTGGAGAGCCAGGCGACTCAGCTCGACTGGCAGACCGCTGTGGTCACCATGACCGCCGAGGTCAGCGAACACTGGCTGCGGCTGATCGCTCAACAACAGCAGATTGATGTCGCCCGGCAGCAGATTGTCGCCGCCCGGAACAGCCTGGAACTGATCCGCTGGCGTTTTCTCCATGGTCAGACGCCTCGTATCGATCTCATTCGTCAACAGGAACAGTTGGCTCAGCGTCAGGCATCATTGGCGCCCCTCGAACGGGAGTGGCAGCGCCTGCAGCATCAACTTAATCTGTTGTTAGGCCAGCCGCCGCGCACGGATCTGGCCATGGATGAACAAACGCTGCCGGAGATGATGACCGCCCCGGTTCTTGGCCTGCCGGCCGATCTGCTGGCTCAGCGCCCCGATGTACGCGCTGCCGGATTACGCTTGCAGTCCGCCGACTGGCAGGTTTCTGCCGCTCGCGCCGACCGCTTGCCGGCCATCCGTCTTGTCGCCAGCGGCAGCTTGCAGAGTCCGCAGGTTTCCGAGCTGTTTGATAACTGGCTGCTCAATCTGGCCGCCAGCCTCACCGGGCCGATCTTTGATGGTCACTATCGGGCCGCAGAAGTGGCTCGCAGCCGAGCCGTGGCCGATGAACGACTGGCCGGTTATGAACAGACGGTGTTGACGGCGGTGGTCGAGGTGGAAAACGCTCTGCTGGCGGAACAGAAACTGGCCGAAGAGTTGGCGGCGCTGGAGGTGCAACTCGACAGCGCCCGTCAGGTGGTGAGCGCCAGCTTAGCGCGCTATGGTCAGGGTATTGATGATTACCGAACGGTACTGGTTGATCAGCAAACTCTTTATGGTCTGCAACTGCAACAGATTCAGCTTAAGCGCGATCTGCTGCTGGCGCGGATTGATCTGCACCGTGCACTAGGAGGTTGTCCGACAGTACAAGAGTCTGTCGCGAATAATCAGTCATAGCATCGTAGGTCGGGTTAGCGGAGCGTAACCCGACAACAACTGTTACTTATAACCAAAGTCAAGTTCGCGGGACTCGCCCCGCAGGCGACGTACTTTTTGCTAAGCCCCAAAAAGTAAGCAAAAATGGCTTTTTAAACAAAAGTAACCAACCATGGTATAGAACGGTTTCAGGGTGCGCACTGCGAGGCAGTCCGAGCTGCGGGGCGGGCCTGATCCCTTGCGGCCCGCGTAACCTGGTTGATGATATTTCATCATGGACAGGGCGTAACACTTTTACTTACCTGCATTTCATGGATACATGAATTATAAAGGATCACTTCATGGCTAACTTGAACGACTCACAACCCCGACCGGGGCGCGGAAAACAACTGGCACTGCGTTTGTTGATCGCAGCCATCATTCTCGCTATTGGTGCGGTCATTGCCGTTTATTTAACCAAAACGGCGCCGAAAGCCAATAAGCGGGCACCGAAAAAGACCAGTGCGTTAGTGCAGGTGATCACGGTGCAGCCGAGTCAGCAACAGGTTCGTGTCGCAGCCAGTGGCCAAGTGATGGCAGCGCGGCAGATGACCTTGCAGGCCCAAGTGGCCGGGCAGGTGGTGTCGATTCATCCCGACTTTATTGAAGGTAGCCTGATTCCTGCCGGTGGCGAGGTCTTGCTCATCGATCCAGCTGATTATCAGTTGATGGTGGCCGATAAGCAGGCCCGTCTGGCCGAGGTTCAGGCAGCCCTTGATCTTGAGTTAGGTCAACAACAGGTGGCCCAGCGTGAATGGGAGTTGTTTCAGTCCCAGGACGAACCGATGGAAAACTCGCCCAGTCTGGCGCTGGTGCTGCGTGAACCCTATTTGAAAAAAGCCCAAGCGGCGGTTAAAGCGGCCGAGGTGGCGGTAGCTAAAGCCCAGTTGGATCTCAAGCGGACCATGGTGCCGATCCCATTTGATGCCCTGGTGATCAGCAAGAGCGTTGATCTGGGCAGTCAACTCAGCGCTCAAAGTACCATTGCCGAACTGGTGGCCGTTGATACCTTCTGGTTGCAGTTGTCGTTGCCGATGGAAAAACTGGCCTGGATTGATATCCCCGCAGTCAGCAGTGAGCACGGCGCAATGGTGGAGTTGCAGTCCGCCGATGGTCAGCTGCGCCAGGGTACCGTTATACGGCTGTTGGCCGATCTCGAACAGCAGGGGCGGATGGCACGACTACTGGTCGCGGTTGACGATCCACTTGACCTTGAACAGCCCCTCGGCAAGCGTCATCCGCTGTTGCTGGGGGAATATGTGCAAACGCAGATTGTCGGCAAACCGCTGAACGAGGTGGTGGTGCTGCCGCGCAGCGTGGTGCATAACGGCAATCAGGTGTGGCTGGCTGTTGATGGTCATCTGCAGATTCGTGAGGTGGAGATCGTGTGGCGCGATGCCGGGCACCTGTTTATCAGCGCCGGGTTGCAGGCGGGCGAGCAGGTGATTGTTTCGCAACTGGCGACACCTGTTGCCGGTTTGCCGCTGCGCATTGATGTTCCAAAGGCGTTGGATCAACGCGATCACGCCATGACGGAGTCGCACTGATGAGCACTGTGTTACGCGACCAGAATGAGCGAGGTCCTATCGCTTGGATGGCTGGAAATTCAGTGGCAGCCAACCTGCTGATGTTGTTTTTGCTCATCGGTGGACTGGTGATGGGCACCCGTATCAAGCAGGAGGTGTTCCCCGAATTTACTGTCGATGTCGTCACCGTCTCGGTAGCCTATCCCGGTGCCAGCCCCGAAGAGGTGGAGCAGGGGATTGTTCTCGCCATCGAGGAGGCGGTTCAGGGACTGGATGGGGTGGATGAAGTGGTCTCCAGTGCCCGCGAAGGGGTGGCGGTGGTCACCATCGATCTGCTACTCGGCGCCGATCTGCAGAAGCTGGCCAACGATATCGAGAATGAGATCGACCGCATCACCACCTTCCCGGAAGAGTCCGAAGAACCACAGGTTGAGGTGGTCAGCCGCAAACGTCAAGTGGTGTCACTGGTGCTGTACGGTGATCAGACCGAACATACTCTGCGCAACCTGGCTGAACAGTTGCGCGACAGCTTGTTGCAGGATCCTGATATCACCCAGGTGGAACTGGCCGGGGTGCGTAATCTGGAGATCTCCATCGATGTTGCGCAACATCAGTTGCGCCGCTACGGTCTGACCCTGGCCGAGGTGGCGCAGCAGGTTAATGAAGCGTCCCTTGACCTGCCAGGCGGTGGTATTAAGACCGAGTCCGGTGAAGTGTTGGTGCGGATGAAAGAGCGCCGCGATACCGGCGAGCAGTTTGCTGCCATCCCGGTGATCAGCAACAACGACGGTAGCGTTATCCGCCTCGATGAAATTGCCACCGTCAGTGATGGTTTTGAAGATAGTGATCGTTCAGCGATCTATAATGGCAAGCGTGCTGTGATGATCGAAGTCTATCGCATTGGCGATCAGACACCGATCGAGGTTGCCGACGCCGTATTTGCCCAGATGGCAACATGGCAGACTAAGTTGCCACCCGGCATTGAGATGGCGGTGGTCAATGACAGCTCCGATGTCTTTAAACAACGCGCTGACCTGTTATTGCGCAACGCCTTTCTCGGTTTGGCGCTGGTGCTGGTGCTGCTGAGTATCTTCCTCGAAGCGCGGCTGGCATTCTGGGTCACCATGGGTATCCCCGTTTCGTTCCTCGGCGCATTTTTACTGCTGCCGCTGGCCGGGGTGAGTATCAACATGGTCTCCATGTTTGCTTTTATTATCGCCCTCGGTATCGTCGTCGATGACGCTATCGTCGTCGGTGAAAATATCTATAAATTTCGCCAGCAAGGGATGGCGCCCCATCGCGCTGCCATCGCCGGGGTGCGTGAAGTGGCGGTGCCGGTCACCTTTAGTGTCCTGACCAATATTGTCGCTTTCATGCCGCTTTATTTTGTCCCCGGCACCATGGGTAAGATCATGCTGACCATTCCGGTGGTGGTGGTGAGTGTGTTCATCATCTCCCTGATCGAATCCTTGTATGTACTACCGGCGCACCTCGGTCATCTTGGCGATAAACGTCGCAACCGACCCATGGCGTGGTTGCATGAACGGCAGCAGCGCTTCAGTGCCTGGTTTACGCATCTGGTGGCTGATATCTATGGTCCGTTTCTCGACAAGGTGCTGCATCGTCGTTATATCACTATCGCATTAGCGGTGACGGTGCTGATGGTGACCACGGCCTATGTGAAAAGTGGCCGCATGGGGATGACCATGTTTCCCAAGGTGGAATCTGATTTTGCTCAGGTACAATTGACTCTGCCCTACGGATCACCGGTGGCCAGCACTGAGGCCATCTGCCGGCAACTGTTGGCTGCGGCTGATGTTGTGGCCCAGCAGCATGGTGGTGATACCTTGGTGGTCGGCAGCTTTACTGAGATTGGCATCAGCGGCAGCCACACTGCCCGCATTCGCGTATTTCTAACCGACGCCGAGCTGCGGCCGCTCCCCACCGATCAGTTTGTTAAATTATGGCGTCAACAGACCGGTGAGCCAGTCGGGCTGGAATCGATAAAATTTGCCGCCGATGCCGGTGGTCCCGGTTCCGGTGATGCCCTGACCATCGAACTCAGTCACCCCGATCTCGATACCCTGGAGTTGGCCAGTGCCGATCTGGCCAAAGCCCTTAGTTATTATCCGCGTGTTACCGATATAGACGATGGCTTTGCCCCCGGTAAGCAGCAGCTCGATTTTACCGTTCGTGAATTGGGTCGCAGTTTGGGTCTTAATGCCCGCCAAGTGGCATTGCAGGTGCGCAATGCATACGATGGTGCCGAGGTCTTGCGCCAGCAGCGGGGTCGCAACGAGATCAAGGTGGTGGTGCGCTTGCCCGAAGCCGAGCGGATCACCGAGTACAACCTGGAAGAGATGGTGCTGCGCAGCCCCAACGGCGTCGAAGTGCCGCTGTTTGAAGCGGTGGATGTTGATCGCGGTCAGGCCTATATCAGTATCGACCGTCGTCGGGGGCGGCGGGTGGTTACCGTTACCGCCGATGTCAATCCGCTTCCGCAAGCCGGTCAGGTGATCAGCGCTCTGGAACAGGATACGCTGCCCGAGCTGCTGGAGCGCTATTCTGGTCTGAGTTATTCTTTCGAGGGTAAGCAAGCGGATCTTCAAGAGAGTATGACGGGGCTGGCTATGGGGCTGGGTATGGCGTTGCTGTTGATCTACTTTTTGTTAGCCATTCCGTTTCGTAGTTACATTCAACCGACTATTATCATGATAAGTATTCCGTTCGGTATCGTTGGTGCGGTGGCTGGGCATATTCTGATGGGCTACAGCCTGAGTATCATGAGTCTGTTTGGTGTACTGGCCCTGTCGGGGGTGGTGGTGAATGATTCATTGGTGCTGATCGATTTTGCCAACCGGCGTCATAAGGCGGGGGATTCTGCGCATGATGCGGTGCTGGCGGCGGGGGTGCAGCGTTTTCGGCCCATTTTGTTGACCACCTTGACCACCTTCTGTGGCTTGGGGCCGATGATTTTTGAGACCTCGCGCCAGGCGCGGTTTTTGATCCCTATGGCGATATCGCTGGGCTTTGGTATTTTGTTTGCTACTTTGATAGCGTTGTTGTTGGTGCCGGTTTTGTATATGGTTGTGGAGGATTTGCGGGGGTGGTGGAGCAAGGGGCATTCGCTGGATTCTTGATTCCTATGATCAAAACCGTGGGGTCTCGTCTCCACACGACGACGTACTTTTTGCCAGGCCCCAAAAAGTAAGCAAAAATGGCCTTGAAAACTAGGCGACTATTGGGCTTTGGGATTCGTAGCGAAAAATCGGCTGGTCGAGATTCAGTTTGTTGAAAAATTGAGAACGAATAGCTTGTCTATTTGTCGATGGTTTTCGACGACCTGAGCCGATTAGACGATTTTGTAGTAGGATCACAGAGTCTAATAGTCGCTTTAGCCCTGCCGGGGGCCGCAGATCCACTTACGATGAGTCGTTTTCCGTTATGCTTCACCTTGGCGGCAAGTCGGACCTTTCGGCCGACTTAAGTGGTCTCTTTTTCAGAACCTCGGCATTGAGTAATTTGGTTGAGTGGGTGGTATCTACTTTTTTCATGGCATCGTTATGTAATATCCTGTTGGTGCTGCGCCAGCATCCCCCGTTTGTCGCCGTCGAGCGCAATGATTTATGTAGGTCGGGTTAGCGGAGCGTAACCCGACAACAATACTACCTATGGAATATCGAAGATCACATACACCGGGTGGCTCATTCTTCTTCACCCTGGTCACAGAAAACCGTCGCCCAATATTTGCTTCAAAGGAAGCGGTAGCTGTTTTGCGTGAGGCCATGCGCCACGTCAAAAACTCACGTCCTTTTGACATCAATGCGGCGGTGATTTTTCCTGATCATATCCATTGTATATGGACATTGCCACCCGATGATGCGGACTTTTCTACGCGTTGGCGTTTGATCAAAACATGGTTTACCAAGCACTGCGATCCTTCGTTACGCGACAATCCGAATCGTGTTCGAACGGCCAAGGGTGGACAATCGATATGGCAGCAACGCTATTGGGAACATCAGTTACGTGATGAGCAGGATTTTATTCGCCATGTGGAGTATATTCATTTCAATCCGGTGAAACACGGACTGGTTGCATCGGTCAACGAATGGCCCTATTCAAGTTTTCATCGTTATGTTGATGAGGGTAATTACCCCAGTAATTGGGGCGCAGATGTTGTTGAATATTTGGATGTTGGTCGTGAATGAGGGCTGTCGGGTTACGCTCCGCTAACCCGACCTACGTACTACTTCGCAAAATAGATCACGAGCAGCTCAGAGATAGAGGAGTCACTCATGGAATCCTCAACCCTGTTATTCCTTGCCGCAGATGCCCTGTTATTGCTGCATGTGCTGTTTGTCGCCTTTGTGGTGCTCGGTCTGATCTGCATCCTGGTGGGGAAGGTACGTGGTTGGTTGTGGGTGCGAAACCCATGGCTGCGCTTGAGCCATGCTGTGGCCATGGCGGTGGTGGTTCTCCAGACCTGGCTGGGTCTTATCTGTCCGCTGACTACCCTTGAGATGGCACTGCGAAACCATGCTGGTGATGCCGTCTATGCCGATTCATTTGTTGGCCATTGGCTATCGACGTTGTTGTATTATCAGTTTTCGGCCTGGGTGTTTGTCGTCTGCTATACGCTGTTTGGGCTGGCCGTCGCTGCCGGCTGGTTCTTGGTGCGTCCGCGCCGGTTGTTTAAATAGACATTTCCCGCATGAAATTGTGATGTTAAAGATGTCGGTTCATTGCTTTTTGATGCTCAAAAAAAGTAGCGGATTCGCAACTCAAGCTTGTCTTCGTTAAGCTTCTCACCATGCTCGGTGAACGTTTCTCCGGCAATATGTGAAAAACGCAGGCGCAGTTCCCAGTTGCTGAACCCGCTATAGACGGCTTCTGGGCTCAGGGAATAACTGTCATCGTCAAGGTTGATGATTGCGTTCAGGGCGGGGGTGAAATAGAGCAGGTCGAACGGTTCCTTGTGGATGATTCTGGCATATAGATAGTTTCGCCCAAGCTGGGGCTTTGCATAGCCACTGCGACTGATGACTGTGGCTTTACGGAAGAGGCTGTCATCACCGCTGCTGCTGTAGAGGGTGTTCGCCTCATTGATCAGCTGGTAAAAGCGCTCCATCTCAGCTTCGGAGTATCCCGCATCGTTATGGTAGAATTCGAGGATGGTGGTGAGGTTGTTTTCAGTCAAATAACGCAAGCCGAACAGATAGCTGGTGACGGATCTGTCATGCTTTTCCAACAGGCCATAGCTGTTGAGAACCGTTACTCTCTGCTGTGGGACATGGGCAACCTCAGCGTGAATCTCAACATGGGGCGCAAGATTTTTGGAAAAATCGATGCCGTATCGGGTTGAACGGCTGTTGCCGGTGAAGACGACCATGTCGATGTCGGTATTTCGGTAGAGAAGATAGAGTTTAGCCGCCAGATTAATATGATCCTGTTCACCAAAGTCATCGTTGATCTCCTTCCATACCGGTAACACCACCGCAGTTAAGGCCAAGGTCTGAAGTGGCCCGGGGAAACTCCTGATCAGATCGACTCCGGCACCGATATAGCCTTCGAGGGCGTCTTCCGGGTTGTTGAGATCTTTAGGCCGGTTGATAAAGCCCACCGGATTCCAGGCATAGCCTGTACCCCATTTGAACGTTTTTTTCCCCAGTTCAAAGGTGATCGATGGCGACGGTTTGATACTGGCATAGGCGGAAAAAATATCCAGCTGATCCTCGGTACCAACCTGATCCCTGCGAGTAGAGGCCTGCAGCAGCCCGTGGAAATCCACGATCCCCTTGTGATAGCTCCCCTCAAGTTGCAGGGTTGCCGTCAACCGATCCAGCTCGGCACGCGGATTATCATAGAACCCCAGTCGCCAAAAAGCGCCGGCGGTGTTAAGCCAGTGATGATCCCACTTCAGCTCAGTATAACCACCCCATTCAAAGCTCTTTTTTTCAAATTCTTCCAGATCGAAGCTGTAGTCTTCGGCCAGACTCACGGCAGGGATGGCTAGTCCTCCCCATAACAGGGTGGCTAAACAGGTGAAAGCGATTATTTTTCGCATAAAAACCATAGACGTCTCTTTATTCAGCGCACATGTAGATAAACTGGCGACGCCCATGGAAAGGGTATCTGTCGCCCGGATGGCGACAGTTAAGTACCCATGGATGGGCTTGACACGTCCCTTGGAATGGGCGTTGCCAGTTTATCGGGTTGAATACATCATCCGCTGATTTAACGCAACTCATCAACCCGTGACAGATAGTTGAGGGAAAAGACCTCATCCGCCAGTTCTTTTCGATTAATCTTGGCGTAGATCATGATCGATTTGTAGCCTTTGTAGAGCGGGCTGTCGGTTTCCAGTACCGACGGACGCACGACACCGTTACCAAAATCTTTCGTTTGTTTGTAATAGAGGGTTTTGATCAGCATGCCGCTGGCGGCATAGCAGGCGATGGTAGTGGGAATCAGGGATTGCTTGTCAACCCACATTTGCAGGGTGTCATAGGCGACGGCATTCGATTTCGCTTTGAGATCGAGCAGGTACAGCTCCTCCTCTTCCGTTACCTGTGCCACATCATATTCGGCACCATAATCAAGGCGCAGGATATCGGAATTATTGAATACCCCGCCGACCACCGATTGCAAACTGGTGATACGGATTGGTCTGCCGACATTAGGGATATAGAGCCACATATTGTCACCCTGGCGCAGGGTGGAACGACCCTTTTCACTGGCCGGAGAGAGGAACAGGGCCACCATTTTGTCTTGCCCTTTTTTTACCGAATAGAGGACGAACTCTTTTTGGCTGCCGCTGGGCTCAATGTTGATCAGTTTGCGGTACATCTCGTATGATTCCGGGTTGAGGTTTTTGTCCACCTGCTTGAGGATGGTACCGCCATCAAGCGCATAAGCGAGGGGCGCAGCACAGAAAAACAGCGGCAACAGTGCGAGCAGAAAGTTATTTTTCCTCAATAAGAGCTTGAACAATCTCATGGGTATCTCCTGTTCGCATGACATATTTTATGCTGTATGAGTTCAGCGCACGTTCCATCTTGGTGCCGAATTCTCCGGCGACAACGAACGTAACCCCCTTGGCGTAGAGAAAAGATGCCACCTTGGGGCCTGCCCCGCCGGGCGCATCGGCAAAGGGGTTTTCCTCCGCCTCCAAGTAATTTCCACTACCATCAAAATAAAGGAAGTAGGCCGCCCTTGCCGCCTTGTCGCTGATCACGGCTCCATCCCCCTGGCTGCTGGCTGCAACGGCGATACAGGCAACATGCTCTGTAGCGTTTGCCCAACAGACCATCATTATCCCGAAAAAAATCAATAAAAAGTAGAGCGGTATTTTTTTATAAAACATACTGTAGTCCTCTCGGCTTGTTTTTGCGACGCCATCAAACATGCTTCAGGGCGGTAATCGGATCCATCCTTGATGCTTTCCAGGCCGGTTGCAAACTGGCGATCACGGCAATGGCGATAACCATGGCGACCACCAGCACCACGTCTGCAACCCCGATGGTCGGCGAGAGCAGCAGACCGGTCTGGCGTCCGAAGTCGAAACGGATCTGCGTTACATTCATAATCGCGATACTGACCAAACTGATCACCGTACCGATCGTGGTTCCCAGAATACCCATCAGCAAGCCTTCAACAATAAAAAGGGCGAGGATTTTATTTGGCAGCGTCCCGATGGCGGAAATGGTTCCGATCTCGTTGATCCGTTCATAAACAGCCATCACCATCACGTTCATGATACTGACCAGCACGATGGCCACCAGCATGATCTTGATGAAAAAAGTCATCAGATCAATCATCTTGGCAATGTTGAAGAAGGGTGAAATCTTTTCCCAAGTATGCATCTCAAAAACGGCACCTCCCTGCTGGGTTTTTATCGATCCAAGCTTTTTCTGCAGACGGGCAAAGACGGCGGGCAGCTGATCGATATCTTTCAGGCGAATGGCCACCTCACTGACCTCGGCAGTGCCGATTCTGAGTAGGGATTTGGCATCATCGATATGAATCATGCCATCGCGCCCACCCGGTCCGGAGATCCCTTCGAGAATACCACGCACCACAAAGGTCTGGCCGTTGACTGAGCCATCCTTGTTGTTGGCTACCAGGACAATTGCATCACCGACCTTGACCTTCATCCCCTTGGCGAGCAGTTCCGGGATCAGGATCTCCCCCTGTTTAATCAGCCCCTCCTTGTCACCAGCCAACAGCCGGTCGCTCAGCAGGGGCGCAGTCTTGATTTCATCCGTTGGGGTGACGGCATTTAAGCGAATATTGGTGGTCTCGATGAAATTGCTGAACATTGCCCCCAGCCTGATCCGCATGGAATAAGCTTCCACGCCATCTTCCTCAGCTAAAACCTGCACAATCTTATCCAGTTGTTTGCCGGTCAGGTTGCGGTTCAGGGGCAAGCTGTCAATGGAGGCCAGATAGCCTTTTTTGTGAATCTGGATATGACCCAGCATCGAATCGGTGATCTGGCCAACCATCAAGGCCTTGAAAGAGCCCGATACCGCGATAAACAGCAGCACGGCGACCACCCCCAGGGTGATCAACATGGAGGTCAGCAGGGTGCGTCGTTTGTAGCGAAACAGGTTGCGGGCAGCCAGTTTGAAAATATTAGACATCATCACCTCCCACCATCCCTCCCGTCATCGTCTCCTGCCTGTGCAAGATTCCATCTTCAAGGGTAAAGGTGATCTCGACACTATCGACAATGCGCTGATCGTGGGTAGAAAAGATAAACGTGGTGTTGAACTCATCGCGCATCTGCTTCATGAGATCGATGATTCGGCTGGCCGTTTCACGGTCCAGATTGGCCGTCGGTTCGTCAGCCAGAACCAGCTTGGCATTGGTGACCAGGGCTCTGGCCACGGCAACGCGTTGCTTCTGGCCACCGGAGATCTGGCTGGGGTACTTATCTCCCTGATCCGCCATGCCGACCGCATCCAGCAGCTCCATGACCCGTTTTTTACGTTGTTGCCTGGGCCACTCTTGCACCATCTGTAATGGATATTCGACATTTTCAAACACCGTCAATACCGGAATCAGGTTGAAGTCCTGAAAGATAAAGCCGATATGTTCACCGCGAAAACGAGCCGCATCTGCACGGCTCAAGCTGGTGATCTCCTGCCCGGCAACCTGCAGGTAGCCGGACGTTGGCGGATCAAGGCAACCGATCATGTTCAGCAGTGTTGTCTTGCCGCTTCCCGAAGGACCGATAAAGGAAACGAAGGAGGCTGGCTCAATGGAAAAATCAACCCCGCGAATCGCTTCAACCCGGATATCACCGCTGACATAGGTTTTAACCAATCGTTTTGCCACAACAACGGACATAGAGCACCTGTGCTTTCTTGATTCTGATTCAGGTTGATGTTGTAGGTCTGTCGAACTGCGGACTATGGTGTGTTTGTTCAGTCTAGCAAGGCTTTTGCGTCCGGCAATGTTTGACAGTTCTCTCCTCTTTGCTAACGTTGATCTATGCGCACTTTACTTTTGACATGCTGTTGTTTGTTCCTTCTGGTCACATCCAGTCTGGCGACGTCTGCAATCGTGCGGGTGATCCCGCTAGAGGGGGTGATCAATCCCATTATCGCCGGGTTTGTCGCTCAGCACATTACCGAAGCCAATGTGCTCAATGAGCGGGCCGTGCTGTTGTCGATGGATACGCCGGGTGGTTTGGACACGGCCATGCGCGATATCATCCAGTCGATGCTGGCGTCGCAGATTCCGGTGATTGTTCATGTCGCTCCGGCGGGAGCGCGGGCGGCTTCTGCCGGGGCGTTGATTACTCTCGCCGCCGATTTTGCCGTTATGGCACCGGGGACCAATATCGGTGCTGCTCACCCCATCGCCATCGGCATGGGACAGCAAACCACGGACGATGGCGAGAGTCCGATGATGGAAAAGGTGATCAATGACGCGGCGGCCTATGCGCGCTCGGTGGCTGAGCAGCGCGGGCGCAGTGGCGACTGGGCCGAACAGATTGTGCGGGAAAGTCTGTCCAGTACCGCCGAGGAGGCATTGCGGCTGCAGGTGATCGATGCCATTGCCTCGGATCGGCAACAGGCTCTACAGTCTCTGGATGGCCGCACCTATCTGCGTGACGGTCAACCGCACAGTTTTGATGGCAATGATGTGGTGTTCAGCGAGGTGGCGATGCCGCTGCGCGAACGGTTGCTCAATGTGCTGAGTCAGCCAGATGTCGCCTATCTGTTGATGATGCTCGGCTTTATGGGGATCTTTTTCGAGATCTCCCAACCGGGGGTGATCCTGCCCGGCGTGGTGGGGGTGATCAGCCTGTTGCTGGCCTTTTTTGCTTTTCAGACCCTGCCGATCAACTATGTGGGTATGTTGCTGATCATTGTCGCCATGGTGATGTTTATTCTCGAAGTGACGGTGGTCTCCTATGGCATGCTCACCGTCGGCGGCGTGCTGGCCCTGGGATTGGGTTCGCTGATGCTGGTTGACAGCCCCGATCCGCTGCTGCGGATCTCCATCGAGGTGATTGGCTCGACGGTGTTGGCTGTTCTGACCTGTCTGGGATTGGTGATCATGTTTGTGATGAAGTCCCAGCGCCGAGCACCGGTTTCCGGTCTGGAGGGGCTGATCGGTGAACAGGGGGTGGCCCTGTCCGATCTTCATTTAGCAGGGCGGGTGTTTGTCCATGGCGAGCACTGGGATGCCATTGCCAGCGAAGATGTTTCCGCAGGGGAAGCCATTGAGGTGTTGAAGGTGACGGAGTTGCTGACGTTGCAGGTGCGTCCGCTGCCTGTGGACGCTGACGAGACGTCGGCAGAGCCTATCGAACAGAGGAGTGAATGATGATACCGACTGGATTTATTGGCCTCGTAGTTATTCTGACTGTAGTGATCATGATCGCTGCCAGCGCGGTACGCGTTCTCTATGAGTATGAGCGTGGTGTGGTGTTCCGCTTTGGACGTTTTTCGACCGTCAAGGGACCGGGGCTGCGCTTTATCATCCCGGTGGTGGATAAGATGATGAAGGTCAGTCTGCGTACCGTGGCCATGGATGTGCCGCCGCAGGATGTGATCACCAAGGATAATGTGTCGATCAAGGTCAACGCCGTACTCTATTTCCGGGTGCTGAAGCCTGAAAAGGCGCTGATTGAGGTGGAAAACTATCTCTACGCCACCAGTCAACTGGCCCAGACCTCGCTGCGCAGCATCCTCGGCCAGTCGGAACTGGATGAACTGTTGATCCATCGTGAAGAGATCAATGCCAGCCTGCAGACCATCCTCGATCGTCAGACCGATCCGTGGGGGGTAAAAATCTCCAATGTTGAGATCAAGCATGTCGACCTGCCGGTGGAGATGCAGCGTGCCATGGCTCGTCAGGCCGAGGCCGAACGCGAGCGTCGTTCCAAGGTGATCCATGCTAAGGGGGAATTGCAGGCTTCCTCTACCCTGGCCGAGGCAGCGGCTAATATTGCCAGTCAGTCGGGGGCGTTGCAGTTGCGTTTTTTGCAGACCTTGACCGAAGTGGCGACGGAAAAGAATTCGACCATTATCTTCCCGCTGCCGATGGATATGATCCGACCATTTATCGAGGCCAAGGAGAAGGAATAGCTGTCAAGTCTGCATCCATTTACTCTGAAATTGTCTGATCACCCCAGCTTTCCGCAAATTTTTGCCAAACAGGCAACCTGAATTCAGGTTGCCTGTTTGCTGTCAAATTTTGGCAGGTCTGATCTGGCAATCGGCCATTCATTAAGTAATATGCCAAACCGTCAATCTCCTTCCTCCCCTTTTTTTTATTCAGATCAAAACAACGTGGTTTTTTTGTTGGCAAGTGCTTTGCAAAGATTAGCGGTTCATGTAATTGATTCCGGTTACGGATGTTATTTTAATCTTTCAAGTTCTCTAAGTATGTGTTTTGTCATGATAGATAAATTAATCAATTAGCGGCAGATAATTAGGCTTGCACCCCCACGGTGATTTGACGCCGTCATAAGACAGAGGATTACTGTATTGACAGGAACAGTCCATGGATAATTTGGCAAATTTTCTGGTTGTTTTAGGCGCGTTGATTCTGCTTTTCTCCTTATCGCCGGTAAATCATTTGCGCCGTCGTTTACCTCACAGTCCTTGCCGAACAGCGTGGATGTTTTTATCGGCGCTGATTGTTTCTTTCTTTGTCGGCTATCTTCTCTACGCCTATCTGTTTTGGGGGGAGACACGGCAGTTATCTGAATTGCTGGTGCCGATGGTCTTTTTCCTCGGGGCAATTTTTGTGTTTGTGGTCTGCACCTTCGCGGCCAAGACCGCAGACGATGTGACACGGCTTTGCCACCTTGAGCATGAAAATGTTACCGATCCGTTGCTGGGTATTTTCAATCGTCGTCATATGGATCGCAGTTTACGACAGGAAGCGGCCAAGGCGCGACGTTATGGCTTGGATCTGTCGGTGATGCTTATCGATGTTGATTTTTTTAAGCAGGTCAATGACACCTATGGTCACGCTGTTGGTGATCGCGTGTTGCAAAGCCTGGCTCAACTGATTAAGGGCAGTGTGCGCGACTTTGATATGGTGTTTCGCTACGGAGGTGAAGAATTATTGGTGCTGCTGCCTTATACCAACGCCCAGGGGGCGCAGGTTCTTGGCGATCGTCTGTGCCACTGGGTTGCCGATCGCAGTCTGCTGTGTGGTCCTGAAGATAAGGGGAACGAGGATATCCGCGTTACGATCAGTGTTGGGGTGAGTGGTTTGAACCCTGATCTTAAAGATGAAGCCGAGATGGTAGCGCGTGCCGATGCGGCGTTGTATCGGGCTAAGGATAATGGTCGAAATTGTGTTGAAGTTTCTGATTTTGTCTGTGATGGAGCGCTTGTTCAACAGAACGGATGATGCGATGCCTTTAAAGTTTCTAAAGATTCCGGTGGCCGGTTATGGCTAGACAGTATTGGCTCAGTACTGGTGGTGTTCTGCTGGTTCTCATGCTCGCCATGTTGAGTGGTTATCATTATTATGAGAGCAGGGGGCAGGCGCTGAAAAAAATTGACCAGCGTTTGTTTGCCGGGGCAACGGCTCTGCGCTATAGCGTTGGAGATACCCTCCATAATCAATGGTTAAATCCTCAATCGTTGCTCTCTGAGCAACAGCGTCATGATGCGGCGATCCGGTTGACACAGCTGTGTAACGACCTGAAACTGAAAGATCTTTATACCCTGGTGAAGCATGATGGTGGACTTTACTTTACGATATCCAGTTTAACTGCCGAAGAACTGGCAGCGGAGCATTATCCGAGTGACTTTGAGCTTTATGAGAATGCGGGTCCCGATGATTATACTGCCTAAGATGGAACGGAACCGCGTTATTTTGAGTCGGAGGATCGCTGGGGTTCGTTCCGTTCTGTTTTGATCCCCTGTGTTACAGAATCGGGCTATCGTTATCTGGCGGGGGCGGATGTTGACGTTGACGTTGTTAAGCGTGCTATGGCCGCGACTTTAAACCAGACATTTATTCAGTTTATTGTCCTGCTGCTCGCCGCTATGCCGGTGACGATGTTGTTTGTTGCGCCGTTGAGACATCAGTTGTACACCGATGAGTTGACGGGACTGCCCAATCGCAACAAGTTGAAGAAGGATTTACGGTCTTGCAGTTTTCCGCAGTTGATGTTGATCGACATTGATGCCTTTAAAGATATCAACAACTTTTATGGTGTTCACGTTGGCGACAAGTTGCTGGTTCGTGTTGCTTCCTGCTTGAAATCACTGGTGCCGGCGGGGGGCGCGGCTCTACCGACTGTCGGGTGATGAATATGCTCTTTTGTGCGAATCAGCGCCGCGCTGTGTATCGGTGGATTACCTGATCCTGCGGATCAATGAGCAACGGTTTGAGATTGACGGCACCGAGTTTCGTCTGTCGGTTACAGCCGGGGTCGCCCAGGGACCGTATAAGATTATTGAGCACGCGGATCTGGCCCTGAAAGAAGCCAAGCGGGTTCTCAAGCCATTTAAGTTCTATTTGCCGCGCTTGCATACCGCGCAAAATAGCCATGCCAATCTGTTGTGGACCTACAAGCTGAAAGACGCTATCGAAGGTTAACGTCTGCTCGCCTATTTCCAGCCTATTCATGATAATTGCACCGGCGTTGTCAGCCACTACGAGTCGTTAATCCGTATGAGGGAAGAAGATGGAACCGTTGTCAGCCCGGATTGTTTTATGGAAGCGGCGCGGAAATCCCGGGTTTATGGACATCTGACATTGTTTATGATTGATGCTGCGCTGCGTTGTATTGAGCAGAGCGGGGTGGCGTGTACGGTAAATCTGTCGACCGAGGATATTATTGGGGAGAACCGCAGCCGCAGCCCGTCAGCGAAACCCATCTTTAAACATCTCCACCCTCTCCGCCGGGAGTCCGTCGGATTTGATCCCCGGTTTACAAAACTTTACCTGAGCTATACACGACTTAACCACCGCTTAACATCAGAGCTGCTAGAGTTATACGGCATTCAACGCAAAGCCCATTTAATGCTTTAACAAAAGGAGTTCGTCATGATGAAAAAATCAATGATCCCCCTGATGCTATTGGTTGTATTGATCGCCGGAGTCATAAATGTAAGCGCAACGGAAAATCGTTTTAACGCTGAGATGGATGCGGTGCCATTTGGTTCCATGGCAAGGATGCATCATGGCATGGTTGGTCCCGGCCAACGGTTTGAACTGCTGACCATCGCCCTGGATTTAAACGAAAGCCAACAGGTGCAGATCAGGCAGATGGTTGAAAATCAACGCCAGAAGATGCAGCAATGTCGTGAAGGGATGCGTCAAGATCAGATGCGGCTATGGCTGATGATGAGCGAGCAACCGTTCAACGAGACACAGTTTCGTGCCTTGGCGGAAAAAGTCGCGGATCAACGGATCGATATGATGGTCAATCGGGTTAAAAGCAAGCAGCAGATCTTTTCGATCCTGACCCCGGCACAGCAGGAGAAAGCTCAGAAGATCTGGGATCTCATGGGTCAGAAACACCGTGGCAAGGGCAAAGGGAAGGGGCAAAAGGCCATGGCAGGACGCAGCTAATCTTTTTGTCGTGATAGCGGTCGATTCATGGCAGGTACAGGACTGAGCCTCTTAGTTCTGTACCTGTTTTTTTGTTTTTCTACCGGTTGATAGGGCAGGGACTAATATCAATTAGCGCTTGACTTGTTTGGCTATTTGGCTAAGCTGCCAAATAGATTGGAGGGAGAGATGAACAATCACCACAGGCAACAGTTGGAGGCCAGGGCGCGGGTCTTGAAAGCCATGGCTCATCCGACGCGGTTGTTTATTATCGAAGAGTTGGAAAAAGAGGAGCGCAGCGTCAATGATCTGACCGCCATGGTCGGCGCTGATGTGTCAACGGTGTCCAAGCATCTGGCGCAGCTCAAACAGGCCGGTCTGGTGCGCGATGACAAGCGCGGTAATCAGGTGTTTTACCGTTTGGCGGTGCCGTGCATCCTCAATTTCTTTGGCTGTGTCGAAGCGGTTTTGACTGAACAGCTTCAGCAGCAGTCGGCCGCTGCCACGTTACGGGTACGACCATAAAAATTTATCCAGAAATTTAGCCGTCTGGCCAAAAAGTGAGTGAGGAACCATGCAGTGGAATCGAGAATGGAAGCCGTTGGCGACCATCATCAGTGTGTTTGTACTCTGTTATTACCTGCCGGTGGAACGGTTACAGGGCGATCTGTGGCCCGGCAATCCGCTGTGGGAGGCGTTATATCTGGTGCGTTGGTATGCTCAGGAGCATGTATTGCTGTGCCTGGTGCCGGCATTTCTGATTGCTGGAGCCGTCGGCGTGTTTGTCAGCCAAGCCGCGGTGATGAAGTATCTTGGTCCAACGGCCAATAAATTTCTCGCTTATGGTGTGGCCTCGGTGTCGGGTACCGTTCTCGCCGTCTGTTCCTGTACGATCCTGCCGCTATTTGCCGGCATCTATCGCATGGGGGCCGGTCTGGGCCCGGCCAGTGCCTTTCTCTACTCTGGCCCGGCGATCAATATCCTCGCCATCGTGTTAACGGCGTCGGTACTCGGCCCGGAGATGGGGATCGCCCGTGCCATCGGTGCCGTGGTGTTCAGCGTGCTGATCGGCTTGCTGATGCACCTGTTCTTTCGTAAGGAAGAGTTGCAAAAAGTCGCTGCCGCCGCAGCAATGCCCGAACCCGAGGTGTCCCGACCGCTGTGGCAGGTGGGGATATACTTTGCCAGCATGGTCGGTGTGCTGGTGTTTGCAAACTGGGGGAAACCCCAGCAGATGGATGGATTGTGGCATGTGATCTGGGCCAATAAATGGCTGATCACCAGCCTGTTTGCCGTGTTGCTTGGCCAGTGTCTGGTGTGGTGGTTTCGGGTGCGCGCCAGTGCGATTTTCGGTGTCGCTATTCCGGTGGCTTTTTTGGCGATCCTTTATTCAGAGCAGCCGTTGATCGCGTTTGTGGTTGGCGTGTTTGGACTCTGTTTGATTCTCAATAGCCGTAAAGACAACGAGGAGCTTGAGGAGTGGTTCGCTACCTCGTGGGATTTTGCCAAAAAAATTCTACCACTGTTGTTTTACGGCGTGTTGATTGCCGGAGCGCTGCTCGGTCGTCCCGGTCATGAAGGTTTGATCCCGTCGGTGTGGATCGCGAATCTGGTCGGCGGCAATGGCTTCGGTGCGAACCTGATGGCGTCGGTACTGGGAGCCTTCATGTACTTTGCCACCTTGACCGAGGTGCCTATTCTGCAAGGATTGATCGGCGCCGGGATGGGCAAGGGGCCGGCGTTGGCGTTGCTGCTGGCCGGGCCGGCACTGTCGCTGCCCAATATGCTGGTGATTCGCAGTGTGATGGGCACTAAAAAAACCGTGGTGTTTGTCTGCCTGGTGATAGTGATGGCGACCATCAGTGGTTTGATCTATGGCACGTTCTGAGGATAACACGCAGATATTTAAGGAGATTATGATGAAAACGATTCAAATTCTGGGCACGGGTTGTAAAAAATGTAGCGATCTGGCCGCCAACGCCAAACAGGCGGCGGCTGAGCTTGGCCTGGAGGTGAGTATTGAAAAAATTACCGATCTGACTCAGATTATGACCTTTGGCTGTATGGCCACTCCCGGTCTGGCCGTAGACGGGCAGTTGCTCAGTCAGGGCAAGTTGCTCAAGGCGACGCAGATTGCTGAGTTGCTGAAAAAATAACCGACGGGGCGCATGGCTCCCCTGTTATTGTGCGCTTAACCGCGAAGAGCCGCTGAATAGTCAGCGGATTTTTTTTCGTCTCGATCTCTCACCGCGACCAACTCTGCAATGTCCCGCTAATATCGACCGCTATCGATTTGGCAAGTCCGCAGGGTTGCAGCGTTGTTTTGGACTGGTATGTATTTTGCTCATTGGATGACAGGTAATGTTTTGGCGAGTGGTCGTTAACTCGCGTTGCCTTGATAAAGTTTTATGTAATTACGGTGTGTTGGCTTCGGTTTTAAAGAAGCTTTCGCCAAGGGGGTGCGTTTCCTGTAGCGCACGTTTTGCCGGAATGGTTCCGGTGGTGATGTGTTTCGGTGCATGCTGTTGCAAAACTTGGCAGAAAACTGCGGTCGATAAGGAGAGGGGATGTCACAAGGGATTATGGATACCATAAACAGTGTGGTTGAACGGGGGCAAAAATTTCTTGATGCGGGTGATTATGCCCAGGCGCTGCCCTGCTTTGTTGAGTCTGCGGGGCTGTCTCGACAGCTGAGTCAGCAGGCCTATGTCAAGCAGATGACCATTGTGGCCAATATCTATTTTGAGCTTGAGCAGGTGGACGAGTGTCTCGAAGTTTATTGCACCCTGTTCGAACTATTTGGTGAGGAACAAAATGTACAGGCTCAGGCGCGAATCCTCAACAATATGGGACTGATCAACACGCGCAGCGAACAGTATGACGATGCTCTGGACTGTTATTGTCGTGCGCGGCAGCTTTTTGAAGGCTTGGACGATGTTTATAATATTGCCGAGCAGTTTGAAAATATCGGCTCTGTCTATCGCGATAAACAGGACTATGTTCTGGGGTTGAAAAACTATCATGATGCTCTCAAGCTGTTCACCCTGATCGAGCATAAAGACAAGGTGGCTGACGTGCATACCGATGTGGCTTATGTCACGGCAATGCAGGGAGATAAACAGCATGCGTTGCAGTGGTATGAGGCGGCCTTGGATCTGTATCGCGTGACGGATAATCAAAAAAAATTACTGTTTGTCCAACAGAATGTCGATCGTCTCCGTGTCCTGACCGGTAGTCCGTCGGCGTGACCGGACTGGAACTGGCAGAAGCCTATTATCGGGCTGTCGGTCAGCCGATGGTTGCAGCCGAGCTCGGTGCTGCCGCCCGGCGGGTGGCCGTGGGGCTGGCTGGCCCCGGTTCGGAATGCTTTGGTTTTGACGATCTCCTGTCGCGTGATCATGACTGGGGGCCGGGTTTCTGCCTGTGGCTCGACGACGATGATTATGCGCGCTATGGCGAGCCGTTGCAGCAGGCCTACCGTCAGTTGCCGACAACCTTTGGCGGATTCGGGCCGCGTATCGTCAGTGACGGAGAAGAGGGGCGGGTTGGTGTGGCGCGAATCAAAACGTTTTACCACACCTATACCGGTTTAGCCCATCCGCCGCAGAGTCTGCATGATTGGCTGCAACTTTCCGAACAGGCGCTGGGGTTGGCAACCAACGGCCGGGTGTTCAGCGATTCCCATGGTCTATTCAGTCACTGGCGCAAGGTGTTGCTGGAACAGTGCCCTGATGATGTTCGGTTGCACAAAATTGCTTCGCGGTGCATGACGGTGGCGCAGTCGGGCCAGTACAATTATCAGCGTTGCCTGCAACGCGGTGAAGTGTTTGCTGCCCAAGCGGCAGAGAATCAGTTTTGCCGCGATGCCATGGAGTTGCTGTTCCTACTTAATCGGCGTTATCCCCCCTTCTATAAATGGTTGCACCATGCCTGTCGTCAGTTGCCGCTGGGGGGCGATGCGTTGTATGGTCTGGTCGCTGGCTTGCTCAAGGCGGTAACGGTAGACGGTAAACAGCAGATCAGCGAGCAGATCTGCCGGTTATTGGTGGCCGAACTGCAGCGCCAACAGCTTACCGACAGTCACAGTGATTTTCTCGCCGAACATGCAGCCAGTGTTCATGGCCGGATCAGCGATGGCCGCCTGCGCAGCCGTTTTGTCCTCGCCCGCTAGTACTCTGTTCGAGGAATAAAGTATTGTTCGCCATCAACGGATAGCTATTCACCAAAGATTGCCTATGTAGACGCTGCTGAATTATGATTCGTTAGGTGAACAGACAAGCAATGGAGTTACGCCAACAGGGTTCTGCATAACAGTGCCACGGAAAAAGTAGAGAGCGATAAACGAACAAGTTACTCAATGCCGTAGCTTAAGAAAAAGAGAAAACTCAGTCGACCTAAAGGGCGACTTGCCGCCAAGGTGAAGCATAACGGAAAACGACTCATCGTAAGTGGGTCTGCGACCCCCGGAGGGCCGATTTTACAGGCCATTTTTTGCTTACTTTTTTGTGGCCCGTCAAAAAAGTACGTCGGCTGCGGGACGAAACCCGTGACCTTGATCTTGGTTCATGGCATCTTGACCAACAGGTCCACTATACACTGCCCTGCGGGTTCCCTCTTTCCAATCGCTACCACTGAGGAACCCGAAAAAACTCGCTGCGCTCAAACAGTTTTCGGGCAACCATCCTCGATGACGCTCATTACGTTCGGCGGCGACAAACGGGGGCCATGACCAAACAATTTAAGTTGGACAGAGTATTCGTGTCACGTGCGGGGAATTGTAGCGCCAGCGAAGGGAAAAATAAAATGACCAATAATGAATCACTGATAGATCAGATTATTGAGCTTGAGTTAGAGATGTTTCTCCGTGTGCCGACGCAACAGAAAAGTAGCTGTCAGGATCATCCCGATAGTTTTTGTCTCCATCGCCGGGCCCAGTTTGTGGCGTGGTCACAGAGAACCCTGGAAAGCTATCTTGCCGATTTGCGCCGGGCCGTTGTTGCGGGAGACAATCTGCTGACGCATAAGTATGTCCGGATGGATAATCTGCTGGCGCGAGAAAATCACAGTCCGCTGGTGGAACAGCTGGCTACGGTGATGTTGCGCTGGCAGCGCGAGTTTATTGAACGCTATCCACGGATGATGGCGAGTGGTCGTCCGCTCTGTTCGACTGAGGATACGCCGTGCAGTACCTCTTTTGAAACCTATCTTAAGGGGGAGTTGGAAAGTTATTCGGCTCGCACGCTGCAGTGCTTGAGTGAGGATGTTGCTGATTATCAGCTTCGACAGGCCAGCATGTCCGATGTCACCTATGATTATCTGGTCAAACAATGGGGGTTCGAGTCCGTTGAGCAGTTGAATCAACGTCTGGGAGCCTGTCTGTCTGCGCCGGACCGTACTCTGTCCGATTGATTCATATTGCCATGTTCAACAAACAGGCCTGTTCCGCACTGCGGGGCAGGCTTTTTTTTGTGCGCAACAGAACTTGTGTTCGTTTGTGTTGGTTTGCTGGGTGGTGGCGGCGGATGGTATGTGTTCGGTTTGGTGCCAAATATGTGCGCAGTTGTGAGGTGCCGACGCGCGGTCGTTTGTTGTATTTTGTATAACATGTTGTAGTTACATGGATATACTGCTGTGCGTTCTGTGTGTAGTAGGTGTGCGGATCGTGTTCGGCGCTGATGATATTTATAAATATTACACTTGACAACAAAACCAAACACCAATAGAGTTGTGAAAACAGAGTATACACTCACGGAGTCACAAAAATGATCGTTGCGGTGTTTAGTCGGGCTGCCGAAAGCGGTCTGAATAAAGGCTGTTTAGATAATTGCTTGTGTCGGGGTGACAACGGTCACTGGGTTTTGGCTGGCCGAATACTTTTCGATTAATCCGAACAATGGAGAACACATTATGTCATGTTGTGGAAAACCTGCTGAAGGTTCCGTCAAAACGTCTGATCTTCCTGAGCGTATTCAGAAGCTCAAAGACGCCTATCTGTCTGTAAAGCCGAGCATCTCTATTCACCGCTCCCTGGCGTTTACCGAGGTTGTTAAGGCAAATCCTGGTATGCCTAAGATTCTTCAGCGCGCCATGGCGTTCAAAAAAGCGTGTGAAACAGCTCCACTGTTGATTCAAGATAACGAACTGATCGTTGGCCATCCCTGTGGTACCCCTCGTGCCGGTGCGTTTTCTCCTGATATCGCCTGGCGCTGGCTGCGCGATGAGATGGACACCATCGAAACACGTAGCCAGGATCCGTTTGTCATCAGTGCCGCAGACCGCGAGACTCTGGAAAAAGAGGTGTTTCCGTTCTGGGAAGGTCGTTCCGTTGATGAGATCTCTGAAACACAGCTGCGCGAAGCTGACCTGTGGTCCTGGTCCAGCGAAGCATACGTCTGTGATGTTTCCATCAAGACCTGTTCCGGCGGCGGTGATACCTGTCCCGGTTACGATGTAATCCTGATGACCAAAGGTTATGGCGGCATCAAGGCTGAAGCGCAGGATCACCTTGAAAACCTGTCCATGGATATCCCTGAAGATATCGACAAGATCTACTACTACAAAGCCATTATCCTGACTTGCGAAGGTGTAATCGCTTACGCAAACCGTTTGTCTGCATACGCGACTGAGCTGGCTGAAAAAGAGGTCTGTCCTGAGCGGAAGGCTGAATTGCTGCAGATCGCTGAAGTTAACTCCCGTGTTCCCGAAAATCCTCCGACCACATTCCAGGAAGCTCTGCAGTCGATCTGGACCGTTGAGTCGCTGTTTGTTGTTGAAGAGAACCAGACCGGTATCTCTCTGGGGCGTGTTGACCAGTATGTGTTCCCGTTCTATGAGGCTGACGTGAAAGCGGGCCGCATTGATCAAGATCAGGCTTTCGAGCTGCTGACTGCCTTCCTGCTCAAGACCGGTGAGATGATGTGGCTGACCTCTGAAGGTACGGCCAAGTACTTTGCCGGATACCAGCCGTTCATCAACATGGTTGTCGGTGGTCAGAAGCGTAAAGGTGGCGATGCCGTTAACGATCTGACCTACCTGATCATGGATGCTTCCAAGCGTTTGGCGATCTATCAGCCTTCACTGGCCTGTCGTATCCATAACCAATCTCCACAAAAATACCTGAAGAAGATTGTTGACGTTATCAAGTCCGGTATTGGTTTCCCGGCCTGTCATTTCGACGATGCCCATATCAAGATGATGATGAGCAAGGGTTTCGACTTCGAAGACGCGCGTGACTATTGTCTGATGGGGTGTGTTGAGCCGCAGAAATCAGGTCGTCTCTATCAGTGGACCTCTACGGGCTACACTCACTGGCCAGCAGCGATGGAGATGGTCTTTAACCGCGGCATGTACACCTGGCACGGCACCATGCAGGGTCTGGACACCGGGAATCCATCTGAGTTTGCAACATTTGAAGCGTTTGAAGACGCGTGTAAGGCACAGATCCAAGAGATCATTGAGCGTGCGGCTAAGGCGACCATCATCACCCAGCGGATCCACCGTGATGTCGTACCTAAGCCTCTGGTGTCGACGCTGATCGAAGGCTGTATGGAGCAAGGTAAAGACGCAACAGCGGGTGGTGCGGTAGTTAACATGGGTCCTGGTCTGGTTTGGACCGGACTGGCTGATTACGCCAACTCTATGGCTGCGGTCAAGAAGCTGGTCTTTGACGACAAGAAGTACAGTATGGCGCAAATGGTGGCGGCGGTTAACGCCAACTTCGAAGGTTTTGACGAAGTCCGTCAGGATTGCCTCAACGCACCGAAGTACGGCAATGACATTGACTATGTCGATTCGTTTGCTTCGGAATTGATCGACTGGACTGAGGAGCAGCACCGTAAGCAGAACATGCTCTACGCACCGATGATCCACGGTACATTGTCGATCTCCAACAACACTCCGGCGGGTGAGATCACTGCGGCTCTGCCGAGTGGCCGTCTGGCGTGGACTCCTCTGGCGGACGGTATCAGTCCTTCGCAGGGGACCGACAAGAAAGGTCCTACTTCGATCATCAAGTCGATCAGCAAGATGAATGTTGAGTCCATGTCACTGGGTATGGTTCACAACTTTAAACTGCTCGAAGGTGTTCTGGAGACTGAGGAGGGTGAGAACGGCCTGATCACTCTGCTGCGTACCGCGTCCATCATGGGTAACGGTCAGATGCAGTTCAGCTATGTAAAGAACGAAACACTGCTGGCTGCCCAGCAAGATCCTGAAGCATACCGTGACCTGATGATCCGTGTTGCCGGTTACAGCTCCTTCTTCGTCGAGCTGTGTAAAGAGGTGCAGGACGAGATCATTAGCCGGACCATGATCGACAAGTTCTAGGAAAACTTTGTTGGGCCCCGCTTCCTCCTTTTGGGGGGGCGGGGCCTGCACGTAACAAAGATACTGCCAATGCTGCAGGCTTGAGGTGTGGGGATGCGACTTTACCTCTTTTTTTTGCAGAATTTTTTGTATACGCCTCACGGTGAGGGGGCAAAACGGAAGTGGAGGAAGTAGATGCGAGGAGCAATAGTAAAGAATTTTTGTGTGGCCCTGCTGGCTGTCGCGTGCATGTTTGGCGCAACATCCGCCGAGGCGTTTTCTCTGTACAATAAGGGTGGATTCGCCTCCAGTCTCGATCTTGAGATGGGACTGGGTGTTTTTTCGTCGGACAATGCCGGCTTTGGTGCCGGTGGCTGGGGTGCTGACCAATCTGCATCGGTAGGCTGGTACGAAATGTACGCCAAGCCGGTGCTCAATGCGTCATACACTAATGAAACATTCGGTACCATCTATGGTGGACTGAGCATGGTTGCTTCATCGACCTATGGTGATGGCGATATCGCCGGCTTTACCTCGGACAACTCCGATGGCTGGGAATCAGAGCAAGCCTACCTCGGTTTCAAGACCGGCCTGCTGAGCGGTATGGGGATCGACAATCTGGACATCTCTGCCGGTGAACAGGAGTTCACCATTGGTGATGGTTTCCTGGTTGCCGATGCTGAGTTCGACAGTGCCTATGGTTGCTACTGGATGGCACCGCGCAAGTCCTTCAGGAAGACCGCCATTGTTAAGGCTGACATGGGCGCTGTGCACACCGACCTGTTTTACCTGATGTCGGATCTTGATTATGGTGACACTGAACTGTATGGTGTCAACGTCGAATATGTCAGCGAGAAGCTGGGTACCGTTGGCGCTTCTTACATGACCGTTGACGATGCTAAGGAAGGTCACTTTTATCAGAATCGTAAAGGGATGGATATCTACAGCGTGCGTGGCCAGGGTAGTGTTGGCGTAGAGAACCTGTTTCTGGCTGCCGAGTATGTTCAGCAGACCGAAGGTGACCGTCAGGACGTCGATGCCAATGCGTACTATGCTGAGGTGGCTTACACCTTTGCGCAATGCCCTTGGACTCCGACTTTGACCTACAA
This sequence comes from Desulfuromonas sp., assembly GCA_021162745.1. Classification (GTDB taxonomy): domain Bacteria; phylum Desulfobacterota; class Desulfuromonadia; order Desulfuromonadales; family Desulfuromonadaceae; genus Desulfuromonas. The sequence continues at coordinate 31,357 of JAGGYC010000146.1, forward strand.
GTATGCATTCTTCAGCGGCGACGAAGATGGTGCTCTGTCGGTTGCCGATGGCGGCGATGGCGACTATGAGAACTTCGATCCCATGTTCTATGGCTTCCTGCGCGGCTGGGGTAACCACTTCATGGGCGAGATCGTTGGTGAGTATTACCTGTTCAACAGCAACCAGAAGACCCATATGGTTAAGCTCGATGTTGCTCCCTTCGAAGGTTTGAATGTCGGTGCCATTTACTACGACTTTTCCCTCGATGAAGAGAATCTGTTCGGTCAGGACCTGAGCGATGATCACTTCGCCCAGGAGGTTAATATCTATGCTGACTATGCCGTTACGGATAACCTGTGGGTGAGTGCGGTATTCGCTTGGGCTACACCCAAGAAAGCCGGTGAAGAATACACCGGTGGTGAGCAGGATATGAAGTTGGTTGAGATCGGCGCGTTCCTGTACTTCTAGCGTCCTGTTGAGTAGCAATAAAAAAGCGGCCCTGTTGGGGTCGCTTTTTTTGTAAGAAAATAATGGTCTTGTAGGCTTTAGGGCGTGTTGCGGTGTTCAGGTGGCAGGGCCTTAAAGATCTTTCAGCGTTTCGCTGATGCGCCACTGGTGCTCTTCGATCCAGTACATCAGTCGTATGTTGTGTTGCAGGTAGGACAGGTACTCACGTGGATCATGCTCATCGTCGTCAAGGGGGTTGTAGAAGGTATCCACCGTCGCCCACTTGATCAGCATCAGGTTGGCGGCTGCCATCATGCGTGGAAAGTGGCTGATGGCCTCATCGGAGATTGGTCCCAGGTCGGAGAGTTCGCGGGAGCGTTGCTGGTAGGCGCCGAGGAAGGTGGCGAAGCTTTCGAGATCCAGTTCGCCATCGTTACGCAGCTCCCAGCTGCTGCAGAAGTAGACAATGGCCAGCGCCACGTCATAAAGGCGCAGGTCGATGGTGGTACGGTCGAAATCGAAAATACCTTCGACCTCATTATCCTGGTATTTCTGGTTGCCGGGGTGGTAGTCGCCGTGGATGGCGATGCGCGGCAGGTTCGCCATTGCGTTCAGCCCTGTCTGGGTGGTGGCGGTGATCTCCTGGATTTGTGGATAGTGGGTCAAGAAGTAGCTGTCGAAGTCGCTATCGTTAACCTGGTCGAGGCAGTGGTGCAGGTTGTCGCTCAGTTCGCAGATCACCTCAGTGATGGTCGCCCGCGGGTTGCGTAGTGAATCCGGAACGAAGCCGCACGCCGCGTTGTGCATGCGTGCCATGATCGCTCCAGCGCTGGAAAATTCCTGCGGGGTGAGTTGATTGTTGGTCCAGGAATACTTGTCCTCGCCACCAATAAAATCAAACAGAGCATAGAAGTACTGCTCATTTCTGCCGTTTTTCGCACGCAGTCGGCGTACATAGCGTCTGTTTTCCTTGGTGCGGATCACCCCCGCGATGATGTTGGCGCTGTGGCTGTCGATGTGTTCGATCAGCGCACTTTCAAAGCGGATATTTTCGGCGCTTATGCCTCGTTTGTAGCGGCGGAAGAAGTGTTTCATGGGGCGACCATTGCGCTTGCTGTAGACTGCATAGCTTAAGTTGGTGTAGCCGCCGAGTAACTGCTCTATGTCAAACACATCGCCGATATCGTAGTCGGTCTCGATCACCTCGGTAACTTGCTGAAAGGCGGGCGCATCGGCACTTAACGGGATGCGCTGTGTGGTGGGTCGGATCATGAATGGCATAGAGTTGTTTCCCTAAGCGACAAAGGTGCGGACGCCGATGCCTTTAAGGTCGCGCAGATATTCGCTGGGTAGATTGTGATCCACCACCAGCATGTCAATTTTATCAATCGGTGCCACCACCATGTCGGCAACGCGACCGAAGGAGGTGTGTTGCGCCATCGCGATCACGTGGCCGCGTGTTTGTTCGATCATGGCGCGTTCCAGAGAGGCTTCTTCAAACGAGTTGTGGGTGATGCCGTCCTTGAGGCTGATGCCGTCAACGGTGAGGAAGGCTTTTTTCGGGTGGAGATTGCGGATCATCTCCATGGTCAGGGGGCCTTCCAGTGAATTGGATTCGGCATTGTATATGCCGCCGAGGAGGATGATTTCGGCCCGTTTACCTTTGGATTGTTCAATGGCACCAACATTGTTGGTGTAGATGCGCACCGGCAGATCGGGGTCGAGGTGGTGAAGGAGTCGGCAGGCGGTGGTCCCTGAGTGGAGAAACAGGGTGTCGTGGGGTTCGACCAGGGTTGCGGCCTTGCGACCGATGAGGTTTTTGATCTCAGCGGATTCCTTGAGCTTGTTCTCGTAGTTGTAGTTCTCGTAGGTCATCCGCTCCTGGCGATAGACTGCGCCGCCGTGGGTGCGTTCCAGGGTGCCGTGCCGCTCCAGGGTTTCCAGGTCGCGACGGATGGTCATCTCGGAGACGTTGAGGAGTTGACTGAGTTCTGAAACGCGGATGGTGACCCGTTCTTGGAGAATCTCTTTGATCCTGAGATGGCGTTCGGCGGGCAACAGTGTGCCGGTTGAGTCATTTGGTTCGTTTGTGTTGTTTTTCATTGGCGTAATGGTTCCCTCCGCTCTCAGTGTCAAGTGTGTGTTCGTATTTTATCGCTAGTATATATAGCACTTGGCCCATGTCGGGTGCAATGTAATGTTTGTTGCTGGGCTCGATGTTCGTTTTGTTTGTCTGGCGGGGAGTGTTCGATCGTTTGCTGACAACCTGCCGTTATTTAAGGTGAATTCGGTTTGAATCGTTCCGGTGGTGATTCAGTGATTCAGTGATTGTGTTGCAACTACCATTTGTTCGTTTTTTTGAGCTAAGTGTGATCAGATTTGTTGCAATATGTTTTTAGTCGTTAAGTGGGTGAACTCGTGGATAAACAATGGCTCTGCTTGGTTGCTGCTGTAAATTAGTGGCATGAAAACAGTGGTTTTGCGTGAATGCCTGCGGTGGCATGTCGAGGTGTGTGCTGCTTTGGCGGAATTGTTTGCGCATTTCAGTGTTCGATAAATTAACAACATTTTCAGAATATAACACTTGACAACACAAAAGCGCACACATACGATAGGAGCTGTATACGAAAGCTTTTGTCCGGATGTGCACGTTCAATGGTTATTGATGATGTCGGAGTTTGTCGGAGGGGGTTAATGGGAGTTCCGTTGATCGAGCGGGTGTATCATCTCTCTTTTTTTGAATCCGACAGCTTCATAGTGTCCCTTGCGGTTAATCGTATCGCCTAGTTCTGAGTCCGTTTGCCTGCAGTCAAGGGGTGGGATGGTCGGCGTTATGTGGCCAATAGGACTACCCGCACGAGATACTAAGGTCGAGGATTGACGCCTGTGGCGTCAGAAAATAAAACTGTGGAGGTTTTTATGGCAAATGGAATAAGTTCGGCAGGCGCTGCTGCAAGGGTAGCGAGAGCAAAAGAGATTCGCGGCGAGAGAGAGTTGTCGTTTGCGAAGAAAGGTCTGTTTACGGCCGCTCTGTCTGGAGCCTTATGGGGTCTTGACGGTGTTGTCCTCGGGATGGCGCTGGCAATGGCTCCGTTTACCGGTGGTACTTCAATCTATGCCGGTGGTCTGGTCGGTGGTGTACTGCACGATGGTTTTGCCGGTCTCTGGTTGTTGATTTACAACATTATGACTGGGCGTTCCAAAGAGGTGTTCCGCTCACTGAATACCTGGCCGGGCAAGTTGGTGTGTATCGCTGCTGTTTTTGGTGGTCCGCTGGCCATGGGTGGTTATCTGCTCGGCATTAAATTTGCCGGTGCCGCCTATGCCATGGGTATTTCGGCCCTCTATCCGGTTGTCGGTGCGGTTCTGGCGCAGATTGTTCTTAAAGAGCGTATTACTCCCCGTGTATGGATCGGTATCCTGGCCTGTGTTATCGGTGCCTTTATTATGGGTTATGCACCACCGGAAGGTGACGCGATGCCTAATTTCTACCTCGGTCTCGGTTGTGCAGCGGTTGCTGCTTTTGGTTGGGGTGTTGAGGGTGTTCTCTCTACCTATGGTATGGATATGGTCGATCCGGCTGTTGCCATCAACCTGCGTGAAGCCACTTCGTCCATCGTTTCCATCGTCTTTGTACTGCCTTTCGTTGCCGGTCTGCCGATGCTGATAGAGGCCTTTAGCCACTTTGACAGTCTGTGGTTGCTGGCGATCGCCGGTCTGGTCGGTGGTGCTTCGTACCTGTGCTGGTACCGCGGTTTCAGCATGTGTGGTGTCGGTCGTACCATGGCCCTGAATATCACCTACGCCATCTGGGGTCTGGTGTTCAGCTACTTCATGACCGATGTTGAGTTGACTGCGAACCTGGTTGTTGGCGCATTGGTTATCACGGCTGGCGCGATCCTGATTGTTGCAAATCCTAAAGAAATTCTTAACCTGCGTTCGGAGGCATAAACATGGTAACTACACTTCCTATGCGTTTTCGTATAATCCACTTCTTCTCTACGGTGGATGAGGCGTCTGTTGAGCAATTGATGGATGGCCTACGGGCTGAATACGGTCAAGAAGGTCAGTTTAACCGCAAGATTTTTGATGAGCATATTGCTTCCATGCGTCAAGGGGGGATCCTTCATGACCGCGATGTCGATCTCAACGACAAGGATGAGCTGGTACAGACATTCGCGATCACCGATTATGGTCGTGATCGTCTCAAGTATTTGCCTAAATCATTCAATGGCTAACTGCTAGATGTTCTGGCTGGCTTAAGATGTTCCATTTGGCGCTGCCATGCTTAGCATGTGCAGCGTCAAATGCGTTCGTTGGGGACAAACAGTGTGGAAGCATAAAATTCGGCGGGCGAAAGAGCTGATATGTCGTCACGAGTAAAAACAGGGTGATGTTTTTGTTGAGAATAAAAGACAACGAGGTGATGCTGTGGCAGAAGAGCGTGAAATTAAAGGGCTGGTGTTCAATGTGCAGAAGTACTCTATTTATGATGGGCCTGGGACGCGAACCCTGGTTTTTCTAAAAGGTTGTCCTTTGCGCTGCCGGTGGTGTTCAAACCCCGAGAGTCTATCGCCTAAGCAACAAATACTTCTGCTTCGGGATAAGTGTGTGGCCTGTGGCAAGTGTGTTCCCGTATGCCCGCTGGCTATTCATTCGATTGAGGTGGATGCTGCTGGTGAACCGCAGCATCTGGTTGATCGTTCGCTTGACTGCACGGGCTGTGGTGCCTGTGTTCAGGTCTGTCCGAATGCGGCGCTACGCTTGGCCGGTGAGGAGATGACGGTACAGCAGGTTGTCGATATTGTGCTGGAGGATGAACCCTTTTACTGGAATTCTGGTGGCGGCATGACCCTCAGTGGTGGTGAGCCAACCATGCAGCCTGAATTTGCCACGGCTATTTTGCGTGCTGTGAAGGAAGAGGGTATTCATACTGCCATGGAAACCTGTGGTCAGGCGGATCCGGAGGTTTACGAACGTCTTTACCGCTATGTCGACCTGTTTCTCTACGATTTAAAGCATGGCGATAGCGCTAAGCACAAGGAGTTGACCGGGGTTGGCAACGAAAGAATTCGCGACAACCTGAGTCGGCTGTTGCAGCTAGGGGCCAGGGTTGTGGTACGTATGCCGTTGATTGCCGGGATTAATGACGATCTGGACAGTTTACGCAAGACGATGACCTTCCTTGAAGTGTTGCGCAAGGAGGGCGGTCGGATTGAGGGGGTGGAGATTCTTCCCTATCATCGTTATGGCGTCGGTAAGTATGAACAGTTGGGCCAGGAATATGGGCTGGCAGATATTGAGGGGTATAGCGACGAGCAGCTGGCTGATTTTGAGACATTCTTTGCGCAGTTTGACTTGCCGGTTAAATTGATAAAGCACTAAGGTTGCGCTGACAAAAGGTGGATGGAGGGGGCTTCTCGTTGAGGAGCCCCTTTTTTTGTGCGTTGATTGTTATTTTATGCGAGTTTGTGTTGGAATTATTTCGGTCTCTGGTGGTGGTGGATGTCGACGCTGTTTTCAATGATAACGTTAAGGTGTTGTTGTGCCGTGAATTTATAGTGTTTTCTGGGTGTCGCAAGCCGGTATCTGTCGTGTGGTGTTTATTGATAGAAAAGTTCGTTTCGCTTAAGCTATAACACTTGACAACATAAATGATCATGTTTACACTATTTTTACGTGAACTTTCGAACATGGTCCAGGCGATGGATGTTCGTTCGAACAGATTCGCGGGTTGGCGCTGCTGGTGTTCTTCCCTTGGCGCTCGATCTGAGCAGGTTTGATGCGATTGGACGTATTGGCCTGTTGACATTGAGATGGAATTCGCCGCAGCACGTAGATATAGTTAACGCTGTTAGGAATCGAGGAGTAAGTTATGGCTGAAGTACAAGCGGTAGGCACATCAGCATCGCGCCAGACCGCACTGGAGTTGAGCGGTAAGCGTAAGCTGGGGCATGCCAAAGCGGGTCTGCTTTGGGGTGCGTTCGGAGGTATGTCGTGGGGGTTTGCCGGGATTATTCTCGGAATCGCCTTCACCATGGCTCCCTTTACCGGGGGAGCAACCATTTACACGGCGGGTCTGGTTGGTTCGGCAATGCACGATGGTTTTGCCGGAATCTTTTTGACCTTCTACAACATTATTAACGGTCGTGGCAGCGAGATCTTCCGCACCTTGAAAACCTGGCCTGGTGTGCTGGTTTGCCTGGCAGCGCTGTTCGGAGGTCCGATTGCCATGGGCGGTTACCTGCTCGGCATTCAGTTCGCTGGCGCCGCTTATGCTCTGTCCATCACGGCATGCTTTCCGGTTATCGGTACGCTGCTGGCGTGGATTTTCCTCAAGGAAAAGATCACTCCTCTGGTCTGGGGTGGAATCATCTGCTGCGTGGCGGGTGCAATCATCGTTGGTTACACTCCTCCTGATGGTGCGGCATACCCTCACTTCTACCTGGGTATTGGTTGTGCTCTGCTGGCCTGCTTTGGCTGGGGTATTGAAGGTGTTCTGTCGACATTCGGTATGGACATGGTTGACCCTGATATCGCCATCGCGGTTCGTGAGTCGGTTTCCTGTATCGTATCTCTGGTCGGTGTCCTTCCTTTCGTTGCCGGTTGGGCAATGATCGGTGAGTCTTTCACCAACCTGGACAGCCTGTGGATCCTGGCCCTGGCTGGTTGTATCGGTGGTGTCTCTTACCTGGCGTGGTACAAATCTCTGAACATGACGGGTGTTGGTCGCGCCATGGCCCTGAACATCACGTATGTTATCTGGGGTCTTATCTTCGGTTTCTTCATGACCGACCTGGAGCTGACCCGTAACCTGATCATCGGTGGTTGTGTTATCACTTTCGGTGGTGTTCTGGTTGTATGTAATCCTAAAGAACTTCTGAACCTGCGAGGATAATAAATCATGGCAACTTTACCAATGCGGTTTCGCCTTCTCTATCAGATGGCTAATACCAAAACGGCAACTGTTCACGAACTGATTGATGCCCTGAACAACGATTATGGCAATGAAGGTCAGTACTCTCTCAAGAGCTTTAATAATCACCTGGCATCAATGCGAGCTGTTGGTTTGATCGAAGAAGTTGAAGTGGATATGGATACCCAGGGCAACCTGCTGGAAACCTTTTCTATCACCGATTTCGGTCGCACCCGTCTCAAGCACCTGCCCCGGGCATGGCGCTAAGGCAAGGTAAGTGATGTAAGAGGTTCATGTAATACCTGTAGCGATGTCGATTCAGAGCAGGGTCGGCGTCGCTACTGACAGCCAGCGATAGCAAAAACACTTACGGGGTCGTTCATATCCAGTGTTTTTTTAGTCCTTATCCCGTATACGGAATAAGGGGCTTGTGCAATCGGTACAGAGCATGTATTGATGAAAAAAGGCGAAGAAACGGGGAGTTTGTTGTCGACGGATACCTGTTATAAAGCCAGGACTTTTCACCGATAATGTTAGAGATGAAAGGTCGGAAAGGACAGAGAGATGAGCTGCAACGAGTTGATAAAAACAGATGTGATGAGTGCTCTTGATGAGCACGACATGGAGCTGCAGACAGGACGCTTCAGTCAGGTTGCCGCCAATTCATGGAAACGATGCTTGAAGCTGAAGGTGAACCCCAGTCGTCATGTCCGTGCTGATATCAGTGCCCGCGAACTGGAAAAACGGATTGCGGCCCATGATGACCTGGTCAAGGTGGCCACGCCGACCATGGAAAACATCTATAATTTTGTCAATGATGCCGACTTGCAAGTTGTCCTGTCCGATAATCATGGCTATCTGCTCAAGGTGCTTGGGGGTAAAAAAACATCGCAATGTTCACCCCATGCGCAATTGTATCCGGGTGGGAACTGGACGGAGTCGCTGCGCGGAACCAATGCCATCGGCACCTGTCTGGTGGAAAAGAAGCCGCTTAAGATCCATGCTGCCGAGCATTTCTTTGAAGACAACCGCAGCCTGAACTGTAGTGCTGCGCCGATCTTTTCTGCCGATGGTGAATTGCTGGCGGTCCTCAACCTGACCGGCGATCAGCAATATGCCAATGATCTGACCCTGGGCATGGTGGTGGCGGGTGCCAATGCCATCGAAAACCAGCTGCAACTCCATCGGGCCAACACAAAACTGTTTGCCTCGTATAAATATTCAGACACCATCATCCGCACAATGTCCGAAGGCTTGATCAGCGTTGACCCGAAAGGACTGATCACCCAGCTCAATACCGTTGGTGCACGGATTATCGGTATAAATGCCCGTGACGCTGTTGGCCAGCACATCTCGGAACTTCTCGGTGAGAACGCTCCGCTCCTTGATCTTCTGCGCACCGGGGTGGGCTACGAAAATAAAGAAGTGGTTACTGATGGTGGTAAGCGCACCTTCTACAGCTCGGCAACCCTGTTGCATGATGACTATGGCAACATGATTGGTGCCGTTTCTGTGTTGCGTAACAGTAAAGTCAGTAAACGCAATGTGCGTCAAGGCACAACGGTTCAGCAGGCGCGCTACAGCTTTGATGAAATTATCGGTAACAGCGAGGCGATGCTGAAGACCAAGACGATGGCAGAGATTGCGGCCAAGAGTATGTCGACGGTGCTGATCCATGGCGAAAGTGGTACCGGTAAAGAGTTGATCGCGCAAGGGATCCATAACGCCAGCCCGCGCCATGCGCAGCCGTTTGTCGCCGTCAACTGTGCGGCGATCACCGAAACCCTGCTCGAAAGCGAGCTGTTTGGTTACGAAGAAGGGTCGTTCACCGGCGCGAAAAAAGGGGGACACCCCGGCAAGGTTGAGATCGCCAATGGCGGCACCCTGTTTCTGGATGAGATAGGCGATATGCCGCTGCAGATGCAGGTCAAGCTGTTGCGGATGTTGCAGGAACGACGCATCTGCCGGGTGGGCTCGACGGAAGAGGTGTCCCTGGATATCCGCATTATTGCCGCGACCCACAAGGATATAAAAAAAGGGGTTCAGGACGGAACCTTTCGCAAGGACCTCTACTACCGTCTCAATGTGTTGCCGATCACGATTCCGGCGTTGCGCGAACGACTGGACGATTTGCCCGATCTTGCCGAATATATGGTCAAAAAACTCAGCGAGCGCTTCGGTAAGGGCTCGGTATCGATCAGTAGTATGTTTCTGCGCGCCTGCCGCAGCTATGACTGGCCTGGTAATATCCGTGAGTTGGAAAATGTGATTGAACGGGCCCTGAACATGGTCGATGAGGGGGGCAAGCTGACGGCGGAACTGCTCGATCTCGACCCTGTTGAGCTGGCACCGGTCGGCGAGGCCGATGGTTCGGTGCGACCGCTTAAAGAGATGGAGCTGGAGATGGTCACCCGGGCGTTGGATATCTCGCGGGGTAACATCGTCCATGCCTCCACACTGCTGGGGATCAGTCGCAACACCATCTATCGCAAGATCAAGGAGTACGATATCGTGATCTGATGATGTTTTATCCTTCATAAAAGTCTTATCCTAAACGCCCGGTTCTTGTCTGACTGGACTTTAGAGTTGCAGCAATCCCGTTACTACCATTTCCGGTAGCTGGAGATGCCAATTAAATTGTCAGTAAACACCGCTGTTAAGCTCTTTTGCGTTTATCAGGCGGTCGTTTGTTGTTTAA
>JAGGYC010000128.1 GCA_021162745.1 Desulfuromonas sp.
ATGGCGGCATCTTTAATGCGGCTCCCATCCGTCAGCGGATATTCGATCTCCTCCAAGGCTTCAACGGCGATCAACCCCTGCGCGAACTGGCCGGTGGCCAACTTGATCTGGCCGTCGCTCAAGGCGCTGCCGTTTACGGTCGCAACCGGGCCTGCGGCGAAGGGCTGCGCATTAAAGCGGGCACCGCCCGTTCCTACTACATCGGCATTGAAAGCTCCATGCCCGCCATCCCCGGCCTGATCCTGCCCCTTAAGGCTCTGTGTGTCGTTCCCCAGGGGATGGAAGAGGGCAGCGAGGTTGAACTTGAAGGGCAAGAATTTGGCCTGCTCACGGGTCAGCCGGTTGAATTTCGCTTTTTCAGTTCCAGTGTGCGAGCCGGCGACAGCGTCGGCAGCCAGATCGAAGACGCCGGCCAGCTCGACGAAACCTCGACCCTGGAGATCACCCTGCCCGCAAACGACGAACAGAGTGGACAACTGGTTCCCGTTCGACTCCATGCCCGCATTACCGAACTGGGCACCCTGGAGTTGTGGATGCAACACAGCCAGTCCGAACAGCGTTGGAAGATCGAATTCAACGTCAGGGGGCATTGATCATGGGCCAGCCACAGCAGACACATCAACCACATCAGGCCCAATACTGCATCGGCATCGACCTCGGCACCACCAATTGCATGCTGTCCTACGTCGATCTCAAACACCCCCAGCGCGGCTCGCAGGTATTGGAGATTCCCCAATGGGATGCGCCAGGCCGCCTGAGCAACAGCACCACCCTGCCATCCTACGCCTACGCCCCGACCGACGCCGAAGCAGCTCTGTTTGTCGCCGACAACGATCAGGTTCCAGCGCCGCTGGACGGCTGGATTGCCGGTCGCCATTCACGCAACCAGATGGCCTTCAATCCCGGTCGGGTGATCCACTCGGCTAAATCGTGGCTGTGCCACAGCGACATTGACCGCACCGGGGCGATCCTGCCGTGGAAATCGGAAGAGATCGCCGATAGCGACAAACGCTCACCGGTGCAAGCCAGTGCCCTGTATCTGCGCTGGCTACGTGAAATCTGGCAGCGCCACATCGCCAACCATACCGGTACCGAACAGATCAACTCCCCCTTTGCCGATCAGGAGATTGTCATTACCGTTCCGGCCTCGTTTGACGAGGCTGCCCAGGAACTGACCCTGCTGGCCGCTGAACAGGCGGGTTTCCCTGACACGATCCGACTGATTGAGGAACCTCAAGCCGCCTTCTACTTCTGGCTCGGCAAGGATCAACACTTAAGTGAGCTTCACGACCTGCTCCTGCACGGTGAGCGCTCGCAAGCCAACGTGCTGGTCTGCGACATCGGCGGTGGCACCACCGACTTGAGTCTGTTTGAAGTCTCTACCGACAAAAACAGCCGGACCGGGCTGAATTTAAAACGGGTCGCCGTCAGCGATCACCTGTTGCTCGGCGGTGACAATATTGATCTCACCCTAGCCTATGTGCTGGAGCAAAAAATCACCTCCGGAAAGAAAAAGCTGACGGGACGACAGTGGAATCAATTACTGGTCCAGGCCCGTGACCTCAAAGAGCGCATCCTTGGCGGCGAGGAGGAGGAAAGCCGGATTGCCGCCGACACCGAGTTTACCATCACCCTATCGGGCAGCGGTGCCGGGCTACTGGCCTCCACCCTGTCGACACGGGTAAATGCCGGCGACATTCAGAGCTGCGTCCTCGACGGCTTTTTCCCCCTCTGTGCCGCTGATCAACGTCCGCAAACCCGCAACTCCGGCCTCAAAGAGTGGGGATTACCCTACGCTGACGATTCAGCCATCTCTCACCATCTGGCGGCGTTTTTACAGGGACAACAGGTCGATGCCGTGTTGTTCAACGGCGGCAGCGTAACGCCACTGCTGCTGCGCAACCGCCTCCATCAACTGCTCTGTTCCTGGCAACCGGAGCAACCGCCGGTAGTGCTCCATAACGAAGCGATCTCCATGGCGGTTGCCCGTGGCGCTGCCCGCTATGGCTGGATCCTTCATCAGCACAGTGATGACAATCGGATCTCTGGTGGCCATGCCCATGCCCTGTACCTTGAAGTGGTCAGCGGCAAAAAGAAAAAAGAGAAATCACTGGTGTGCATCCTCCCCAAGGGTCTCGAAGCGGGGCAAACGGTGCGCATCCACGAAGCGGAATTCGATCTTCTGGTCAATCAGCCGGCCCGCTTCCAGTGCTGCTACTCCGCCCGCCGCAGTCAGGATCGGGCCGGAACCATCGTCGCCTGGAATCGCAATGAATTTCACCCGCTGCCACCACTGCAAACGGCCATCCATCTGCCGGCGCACCACCCGACACCGGCCAACAACCGCATACGTGTTGAACTGGAAGCCACCCTCAATGAACTCGGCCTGCTGCAACTCTATTGTGTTGAGCGTAACGGCCAGAATGAAGACCGGGGCCGCTGGCGGCTGGATTTCAATCTACGTCGCGGCGTCGATGAGGAGACAACACCTGACGAAGCGACGCCGTTTAATGCCGACAGCAAAACGGAGCAGGCACTGCCCTATCTGCGCTCGGTATTTGCCAAAAAACGCAACCCAGAGCTGCCCGAAGTCCTACCCAAACAGTTGCTGAAAACGTTGGAAAAGCAGCTGGGCAGCCGCGATGGATGGAACTCCATCACCCTGCGTACCCTGTGGCCCGAACTGGCCAACGGCATGACGCGCAAATCGCGCAGCCTGGAGCATGAAACCGCCTGGCTCTATCTGGCCGGATACAGCCTGCGACCGGGCTACGGCGTCCAACACGACGAATCACGCATGGAAGAGTTGTGGCGGCTGTTCAATCTGGGCATGTCATTTCCCAAGGAAAAACGGGTTCAGAGCCACTGGTATCTGCTGTGGCGACGCGTGGCAGGGGGACTGAACAGCGGTCGCCAGCAACAGATTCTCGATAAGATTCTCCCTCAGCTGCGCTCGAATGCCGATCCACTGCCTGAAACCATTTATCTGGCGGCAGCTCTGGAACGGATTGCGCCGACAACCAAGGTGGAGTTGATCCGCCTCTTCACCACCAGCCTGCTCAAACCGAGAGTGCGCCACAAAGCCCCCTACCTGTGGGCCCTGGGCCGACTGCTCAGCCGCACACCGCTCTATGCCGGTGCCGACAGTATTGTCCACCCGCGCGAAGTGGGTACCCTGTATGGCAAACTGGCCGATCTCGACTGGCGCCAGGATCCGTGGAAGGGACTACCGGCACTGTTCGCTTTGGCAGCACGCTGTACTGAACAACGCGATATCGACATTGATGACAACCTGCGCCAGCAGATCGGTCAAAAAATGCGTGAAACCAAAGCAGCTATTGCCTTGGTCCATCTGGTGGAAACATTTATTGCCCTCAACGATGACGACCGCGAAGTGCAATTCGGCGAATCACTGCCGGCCGGTCTAATCTTGATCAATCGACCATAAATAGATGAGATGCCGAAATCATCACACAATGACAGGGAGTGACCATGAATCGACATGTTCTGATTACCGGAGGCAATAATGGGATTGGCCTGGAATGCAGCCGCCTGTTTCTCAACGCAGGTGATCGGGTAACCGTTGTTGCCCGCCAGATTGACGACTTTGAACTGGCCGACCATCCACGCCTGAATGCTGTCGCCTTCGACCTGTGTAACATCGCTGCCATCCCGGCACTGATCCGCTCGCTGGACAGCGTCGATGTGCTGATCAACAATGCAGGAGTGATGTATTCATTACCCTACGACAACTATCCACAACAACAGGTCGACACCCTGCTCAAACTCAATATCGAAGCTCCCGTAGCGCTGATTCGCGAGGTAAGTCGCAGTATGATCGAAAAACAACAGGGCCGCATCGTCAACAACGCCTCGATTGCCGGCCACATCGGCCATCCTGACGTCTGGTACGGCATCAGCAAGGCGGGCTTGATCAATGCGACAAAAAGTTTTGCCAAACTCCTCGGCGGCCATGGTATTGTCCTCAACGCCGTGGCTCCGGGTCCCGTTGAAACACAGATGCTGAATGTAATCCCCGAACCGCGCAAACAGGCCATCAAGCAAGCGGTCTACAGCGGACGCTTTGCCTTGCCGCAGGAGGTAGCTCAAACTATTTTCTGGCTGGGAACGGACAGCCCGGAGTATATCAACGGCACCTGCATCGACATCAACAACGGCGCATTTCCACGCTGACTCAGCTCCACCATTCAATTGAGGATACATACCATGCAAAAAGAAACCATGACCCAGAACGTCAACTGGCTGGGCACCAACTATTTAGTAAAAATAAGCTGGGAGCGTGAAGACAAAGAGATCACTTTTGTGCGCTGCCTGATCGACGGCAAAGAGATTGCGCGTTTTTTCCAGGGCCGCTGGAAAGATGCCAAAGGGAAAAAGCAGGATTCCTCCGAATATAGCCGCCTGATCAAATGCTGTCAGGACAGCTTCAAACATTCACGCTACACCAATCCGGCGATTACACCGCTGTTTACCCTGTTGCTCGGCGAGCAGATGTAACCCGGCCCTTACCGAACTAAAGTCCAGCGACTGGCAACAAGGAGGGTTCCATGTTTATTGTCAACCTGAGCTATATCCGTCCATTGGATGAGATCGATTTCTTTATGCAAGCCCATCTGGACTTTTTGCAGAAGAACTATGATCAACAGGTTTTTATTGCGTCAGGACGTAAAGTCCCCCGCAATGGCGGTATCATCTTCGCCCAGGCAGAAAGCCGGGAAATACTGGAAAAGATTGTCGCTGAAGATCCCTTTGTCAAAAACAAGGTGGCCAGCGCAGAGATCATCGAATTCGCCCCCAGTATGACACTGGCCGGGTTTGAGGCACTAAAGGGGATTTAAACGCATGAACTTTGATCTCGAAGGACGTGAATTTATCGAATTGAACAACCTGCTCAAGGTCACCGGCCTGTGCCCCAGCGGCGGCATCGCCAAGATGGTGATTGCCGACGGCGAGGTGACCGTCGATGGCGAAGTGGAAACCCGCAAGCGGTGTAAGATCCGCGCCGGTCAATGCGTTGAGTTCAATGGGCAACAGGTGGTGGTTCGCTGACAGGGTGACGGTCAATCGTTTAACACCAGCCACACCAACACAACAACCGCCCCCAGCATTGATGCCACATAAACCTTTACAAGGCTATTTTTCAGGACCGTCGGATGATCGGGACAGCGACTACGAATCTTTGCGACGGTCACAGCCCAAACCAGCCAAAAACAGCTCGAAAAAAACAAAAGGGCAAAAGCGCGGTAGAAGGAAACACTGTCACCGATAAAAAACGAAAACTCCGCCCCTTCCTGAAGCAGCCCGCCCGCCATAATTAAGAACGTCGCCACGCCCCAGCCCATCAATTTCATGAGCATGTCACGAAACCACTTGTCCGTTTCATCAATAGGCTGTCGTTGCGCTGCATCTTTGTGGTTCATTTTCACCCCTTTCCGTTTTGTCAGTAACTCAGCCGGTCAGGGATCACCCCGCGCACGCCCCCCTTGGGTGCGGCAACGTCCCCATCCCTACGCGGTATCAGGTGGATGTGGGTATGCATAATGGTCTGCCCCGCCGACTCGCCGCAATTCATACCGACATTGAAGCCGGTAACGGTTTCATCCCCGGCCTGAATCCTGCCCTTGAGGATGCACAACAACTCCAGAGCATCCTGATGCTCCTGCTGCGACAAGGAAAAATAATCTGCGGCATGACGAAATGGAATGATGAGTAGATGACCCGCAGTAACCGGAGAGTTATCTTCTATGGCGAAAACAGAGTGATGAACAGCCACTGCCCGCGATTGGATAGCGGCAGAACAAAAGAGGCAATCTTCCTGTTGTTGGATGCCATTTAAAAGCTGTTTTTCATTCATGATAGTCTCACAAAAACTCATTCATGGGGCAGAGCAACCTCAATAATCAGGATCATTCGTTGACCTGAACAACGATCAGGATTTGAGTCAAGAATCAACTTCAATTGATCAAGATTGGAGATATCCATGCTGACAACCCCGGCTTTTGTTGTCGCATGCCCCAGCCACAGGTGCTTTTCATCATCCATGACAATCACACCAACATGATGGTGTAAAATTTTATAATTCTTAAAATTTACCGGCTTGCTCATCGAAAACAGGTAGAGATGATTTGCCGTCATCCGGGCCATAACATCTGCCCATGCGCCAAGATCATGAAGCGCAAAGCCGCGCAAACCGGCCCCATCACTTCCGTCTATGGCGGCTGTCTGTCCAAAGGGAAGCATCACCTTACGCTCCATCCCCTCAGTCAAATTCAAAATGAGATCGTAACCAAAATCCCAGTCCTCACCCTGTTCAGCACCGAAACCACTGTCGGCCATACGGTCGATAACAACATCATTTAAATGATAATTCCGTTTCAAAAAATAACGGCAAAAGGCAACCACAAAACCACTGCAATTCAACCCCGGAGTGGAAAGTATCGTCTGCTGATCAGCAAAAAAGGTAAAATCACCGCGCTGGTCAATCGCCCCATCGGGACGATAGGGTGTCCTCTCAAAAAAAGACAGTACGTCACGCGGTGACGCATCCGCCCTCAACACCTGCGGCAGGGCTGCCGGGGACAACATCTCACCTGCGGCGCAATCAAATGACAAGAGCAAGCTCAAGCCAAACAGCGCAACCACTAAAAGCGGCCTGGATTTTTTAAAATGGTGCCGAGTTATACCAGCCATTAAACAGATCTCTATGAACTGAAAAAAACGGGAAGTAAACAAAAAAAGCCGCTGAAGCATACACCACAGCGGCTTTTTCATCAGCTTATTACAGACAGAATCAGGCACTCGCCTTGATGGCGGCGACCAGCTCTTCAAGCACGCGATCGGCATCGGCATAGGGAACTTGACAGGTACCGACGGCCTTATGTCCACCACCACCGTATTTAAGCATCAGTGAACCGACATCGACATTCGACGTCCGATTGAGGACGCTATAGCCGACAGAGATGGCAACAAACTCCTTGCCGCGACCGTCAATCAAGCGGATGGAAATATTGGTTTGCGGGAACAGCGAATAGATCAAGAAGCGATTGCCCGGCGGCATCTCGGTCAAACCACGGGCATCGGTAATCGCCACCGAACCATCGACCACCGTCTGCTCCTTGAGAAACAGCTTACATTTAGCATCGTTTTCAAAGTAGAGTTTGACCCGCTCCTGGATATCCGCATTGGCGAGAATCTCATCAATCCCCTGACTGCGTAACGCCTCCATCAGATTTTTCATCAATTGCAGATTACTGATGGTAAAGGTTTTGTGATAGCCCAATCCGGTTCGCGGATCGCAAAGAAAACCGAGTAACACCCAGCCACTGGGGTTGAGAATCTCCTCTTCGCTCAACTGAGCCGAATCGACCCGATCGACAAACTTGAGCATCTCGTCAAATTTGTCCAGACGCGCATCTTTATAGTAATCGTAGATCACCCGCGCAGCACTGGGAGATTCCTCACTGCATCCCTGATACTGCCCCTGTAATTCCAGACGCTCCTGCTCGCTGGAATGGTGGTCAAACCACAGTCCACAACCGGGCACATAGGGAACATTGGCCAGCACATCATCGTTGGTTACAGCAACTTTTCCGTCTTGAAGGTCTTTGGGATGGGCATATTCCATGTGATCAATGACCCCCAACTCCTTGAGCAGGGCGGCACAGGCAATACCATCGAAATCTGAGCGCGTTAACAGTCGCATTGAAAACCTCCTCACAGCGGTAAACAGCATCAACAATCATCAATAAAACGTCTCATTCTACCAATCTCGAAAATAAAAACAACCACATCAAATAAGTGGAAATTAAATTAAAACAATGGGCACTGGGCGCCAAGACATTCGGCATTGAGCTGCTGCTGATCGCAGGGGTACCACTGCTGGGCCCGCAGTGGCAACGGCAACAACTGGCGGGACAAATCAGCCGCTTTCTGCAGAGCAACGACACAATCACGATTACAACAGCGGGCGGCATTAAAAGCCGCCAACTCCTTGAGCACCTGCTGCACCACCCGCTGTACCACCTGCCGCTGCTCAGCCTTAACCGGATTCGCTTCCAAAATCAGGCTGAAGGCGATGCCGACACCAACCGCCGCCCCGCAGACACCATTGTAAGCACAGCTGCCACCGATCACCTGTGCGCCACGACTCAGCCCCGCTTGCAGCAACGACGTGCCGAGCGTGCCACCACTGTTGCGATAACAGGCAAGGATCACCGCCGGCACCAGAGAATGATACTGCGGCCCATGCACGGGGATAGCCGGATGTTGGCGCAGCTGATGGAACAGCTGCAGCATATCGGTTTCCGTACTGTGCAGGCAGATCGTTTCGATCACCTGCAAGGCATCTTCGCTGTGGCATTGATCACAGGCATAATGGCCCTGCTCGCAGCATTCGGCCGCTTCAAACCGGCAACCGCAATAACAACAGCGCTGACGGCGAAAGAGCGCTTGATAATCTATCGGCGCACCACAGACCATACAACCGCTGCCGTGTTTGGTTGCCATAGGCTGAGAGTCGCTATCAATTTCCTGCGACAAAGAACAATTGCAACTCATGCTGAAGGTGACATTGGTCACCTGACCGGACTCATCGAGCTGATACAACTGGCCCTCGGCACTCTGAGCCAGACTCAGGGGTACGGAATCGACCTGGCCCGGCACCAGCAGCCGCCCATCAGCCAGCTGCAGACAGGGAAATGGCCCCAGA
Organism: Desulfuromonas sp.; assembly: GCA_021162745.1. Lineage (GTDB taxonomy): Bacteria > Desulfobacterota > Desulfuromonadia > Desulfuromonadales > Desulfuromonadaceae > Desulfuromonas. Next base: position 8,729 of record JAGGYC010000128.1, read on the forward strand.
TACATCACCCGCACCATCCTCTGGTCAAGGTCCGGCCTGCGGGCACTGAATGTCAGGGAGAAGAAGGGATGATCCTGCACTTGACGGTACGGCACCCGCTTCAGGCACATCACCGTTTCAAAACCGCTTTCATCCAGCAGTCCCGTCAAATCTTTTTGAGTCAAGGCACCGGCAATACATTTGCCACGCAGCACTTCATCATTACGGATAGCGGCATCGGGTTCCGTCTCACACACCACATCGGCAACAACCAACCGCCCGGTTTGAGCACACGATAAATCTCGGCAAACAGCTGTCGTTTGTTAGCCGACAGATTGAGGACACAATTGGACAGGATCAGATCAACACTATCCTCTTCGACGGGCAGCTGCTCTAGGTAGCCCTTGCGAAAATCGAGATTATTATAGCCAAGATTCTCTGCCACCCCGGCGCTGCCGCATCCAAGATCCAGCACCGTCTCGCCGGCCTCAATCCCCGCATCGAGAACCGGACTGCCGCAACCGTAACCGCGTAAACGAAATGGCGCCGGAATATGATTGATCGTTGCCGGATCGTAACAGACCGAATTGAGAATATCTTCTTTGCTATCGCCAACCGCCTCACGGTAAAAACTTTTGACCACACTGCGGCTGTCTTCATGACTCAATGCCTGTAGACAATTGGAATGCAACAGGGCCACCCTACCGTGGGCACCGCAGCTTTCGAGGATATCCCCCATTTTCAGGCGTAAGCCCGGTTCACTCCGCTCAGGCTGCTGCCTGGCCGCAGCGACAATCAGGTCAAGGGCCAGCTGCTCGTAGAGGGGCAGGTAGGGATCATCACCGACAAATGTGTGAGCATGCAGATAACTATGATCGGCATCGCCACCGCCGAGGATAAAACACCACGGCGATTGCCAGTGCCGACTGGTAGTGCTGCGAATCCGGTCCAGAACAGGGCTGTTGCGCCAGCTGGCGGCAAGACTCTCTCTCATCGGCGTTTTCAGATCATCAACACCAACCAGAGCCGCCGACGGATAGAGGTTGCCATCGGGACCAACAGCAACAGACTCCCAACCACTACCACCACCGTCGTGAATCGTACCCGCAGGAGCGAACACCTGGGTTTTCATTGCATCGATATTGTCAATACTGATACCGCGCGCTTCGGCACATGCCTGCGCCAGACGCAGTTGGCGGTGAATCTGTGCAGCGGGCGCGATATGTTCAGCCTGGCCGCGACCACGGGCAAAGTACCACATGAAATGGACATTACTGGCGCCACAATCGGCCGCCAGATCAACCACGGCGGGCATATCCGCCAGGTTATCCTGCTCAACACACATAGACAACGTAAAGGGATGATGCTGCTCTCGCAACCAGACCAGCTGGCGGGACAGACGCTCAAAACTGCCGCTACCACGCAGACGATCATGGCGCTGAGGCAGACCATCGACACTGATTTGCAAATGAAAACGCTGCCAATCCCAATCACGTCCCTGAAGTTGCTGCTGCAGGTTCATGCCGTTGGTCAAAACCGCCACATGGGTTTGCGGCTTGGCCAGGATATAGTCGACAACAGCAGCAAACTCTCGATGTACCAGCGGCTCGCCACCGGTAAGAGCAAACACCCGGCAGCCCAGCTCTGCGGCCTCATCGACATGACGAGAAATCTCTTCGGCATCCAGCTCCTCAGCCTCCTCAGGCCCGGAAGCAAACAGGCAATGTCGGCAACTCAGATTACAACGATTGGTTATATGCAACCACAGCTCACGCAAGGTTTCGGTGGTCAATAGCGCGGCGCGTCCCGGATAAGCCACAACATCAGCGTCGGGCAGGCGTTGCAAAAAACGTTGTACCGGCAACACCTGCATATCAGCCGCACCGGTGGCCAATTGTTGGAGGATTTAATCTCCTGCTTGATTCGGCACAAACCACGCCGGTTGCTCTGCGCGCAGATAAACAGCCAACGAATCGTGTTCGATCCGCTGCCAACATGAAGGATCAAAACCCATATCAGACCAACCTCCACCGCATACAACAATATGACGGCACATTGAATTAGAATAGCCGATAGCTACTATCGGGCCTGGCGGGAACAGTATCACCATTCCCCGCCCACATTCAAGGAGACTCTGGTCACCATCACACACTGGTCCAAGTCAACGGGCAGCCAGGACCTCCTCGTAAATGGCAAGTAATCCCTCAGCACGAAAACAACAGCTGCGCGTACAACTCTTGCCGTCTGCCTGCGGAATAACCCAATCGATCACCTCGACCTTTTTGCGCCAGACACGGCTGAACTCACCACCATTGAGTTGAAGCAACCGCTGCCACATCTGTTCCATATCCAGCAATGTGAAACTGGCGACGGACACCTCATTGATCAAACGACGCTGAAAATAATCCAACAGCTCAATCCGCTCCTCTGACGCGCCGGGTTCAAGCCAGGCGATAAACGTATCGTCATCTGTCAATTGTTCGGCAATCTGTCGTTGCAATTCATCTGTCATCATAGACACCCTCCTAAATCTGTTCAATGTATACAAAAAAAAATAGTCTTCTGGAATGGGGCATTGACATGCCGAGAAAATATCCATAGTCTCAGAAACATTCTGTATTGCGAAAGGATTTAATTATGTTTATTGCAAAAAAAGGGGATACCGTCTCAGTTCACTACACAGGGCGCCTGAGTGACGGAACGGTCTTCGATACATCAAAAGACAAAGAACCATTGCAATTGATGATTGGCAAAAAAGAGGTGATCGAAGGCTTTGACGAAGCATTGATCGGCATGGTTGCGGGAGAGAGTAAAACCATCACCATACCAGCAGCTAAAGCGTACGGTGCGCCGAAGCCGGGACTGATCGAAACCATTAAGCTCAGTGATCTTCCTGAAGACTCTAACTACAAGGTTGGTGCCCAGATTGAGATCACCAAAGAGGATGGCGGGTTGTTCTACGTCATGGTCGTTGGTCTGAATGATGAGACGATCACCCTCGATGCCAACCATCCGCTGGCCGGCAAAGATTTGACCTTCGAGATCAATGTGGAAGATGTAACACCGGAGAAGGTCATTGAGGATAATCCCCTTGATGAGATCCTGGGAAGACCACCAGCCTTGGAAAGACCACAATAAAGATACCCGTACGTTTAATTCTGGTTCTTTTGCTCGCGGTCGCTATTGTACTTCCCGAATAAAATCAGCCGATAAATAAAAACAGCCTGTAGTGTTTTACTGCAGGCTGTCTTTATTTATCGGCCAACATCCTTACAGGATCGGCCGCACTAACGACAACACAATTGGATCAGCTGTCGACCAATGGCATCAGGCGGCAGATGATAGTTCCCGGCACCCAGCTTGGCAGCTTCCCCCGGCATACCATAGACCACGCAACTTGCTTTATCCTGAATCAGGGTCGGGCAACCCAACTGTTGTAGAGTCAGCAATTCGGCAGCACCATCGCGCCCCATGCCCGTCAACAATACGCCGATAGCCCTGCCTCCGTAGCCTTTGGCCACCGATTGAAACAGAAACGACGCCGCAGGCCTAACACAGTGCATCAAGGGGGCATCGCGCAAAAAGATCCGACCATGCGCACTCACCCCCATGTGAAAATGATCAGGGGCGAAATACACCGTGCCGATTTCAATCCGTTGACCATCATCAGCCACGCACAACCTCAGCGCACAGCTTTTTTTCAACCATTCCACCATGCCGGGCATGAATCCGTGAGAGATGTGCTGTACCACCAGCACCGGTAACGGAAAACTGGCCGGCAACTGTTGCAACAAATCCCGCAAGGCAACCGGCCCCCCGGTCGAGGCACCGATCACCACCAGCTTCTGTTGGCAGACCCTGGCTACACAAACACGTTTTGCTGAAGCAACGCCTGGCTGCGCCAGACCAATTGATTTGCTATGTTTTGAATCTATTGTCATTTAAAGTTGCCAATCGCGAGACAACCGCTCCTGCTTTTGCGACAAAGGGATGCAATAAATTGCTTAGCAAAATGACGGGAAAAAACAAAAAAAGAGGCTGTGAATAATTCACAGCCTCTTTGAATTTGTTGGCTCCCCGAGCATGACTCGAACATGCGACAAGGTGATTAACAGTCACCCGCTCTACCAACTGAGCTATCGGGGATCAGTCTTAACGACGCTGGGGAATATACTGTTTCCCCCAATCCTTGTCAACATTTTTTTATGATTTTATCGAGTCCCTTTTTTCAAATCCATGAGCACCAATTTTGCAATTGCCTTGAGGGTTTCAAATACACCGACCCCACTCATCGCACAGGCTTTATATTCCGGAACCTTATCAGGATTCAAAAATCGCTGTAGCTCATCAATGGAACTCAGATCAGGCAAGTCTTGCTTGTTGTATTGCATAACAAACGGCAACGTATCGAGATCATAACCTTGCTCTTCAAGATTATCGCGTAAATTTTCGAGACTCTCAATATTGGCATCCATCCGCGCCTCTTGGGAATCGGCAACAAACACCACGCCATCAACACCCTTAAGGATCAATTTACGTGATGCATCATAAAAAACTTGCCCCGGAACCGTATATAAATGAAAACGGGTTTTAAAACCACGTACCTCACCAAGAGCCAATGGTAAAAAATCGAAGAACAACGTCCGCTCAGACTCGGTAGCCAGCGAAATCATCTTCCCTTTTGATTCCGGAGCCGTCTTTTGATAGACATGCTGCAAATTGGTGGTTTTGCCGCAAAGTCCGGGTCCATAATAGACAATCTTACAGTTGATCTCACGTGATCCGTAATTAATAAACGACATGTATTTCCCCTCAACTGAACAGATTATCGATATCGTCGTCTGTAATTTCAGCAAACGGATTTGTGCGCTTATTGCTGCCCGCCTGCTCACTGTTCTTCAAGCTGATCTCTTCAAAAACAGCCGCAAGTGCCGTACTGGCTTTTTTCACCCGCAAGCGCACCAAGCCCAAGGAACTACGCTGATCGAAGATCATCACCAGAATCACCCGGCTACCGACAATGGAGATATGAATATTGTCGTTTTCGCCCTCGTGAAACTGAATCGCAAACTCTTTTTCCCCAACCAGTTTCGCCAAGCCACCTGTCGCAGCGATATTACCCGCAGTCAGCGAGGCCAGACTGGTTGTATCCATCCCGGCAACATCGCCGGAGGTGGCGATCATCTGGCCGTTTTTATCCACCAGATAGATCGACTTCGAATTCGATGCCTTGAGCAGATTGTCAAGAATCTCTTTTACCTTTGCAACTTCTTCATCATAAAGAACAAAGGTAGCCTGTGAGCCAAACATGTGCAGTCCCCCAATAATCAAGGTTGTCGGCAAATGATCCCGACCTGAATAAACTTTATAACACTTCGGTGACTTACCACGCAAGAATTTAGCCCATCACCCTCTTCATTCTAATCCTACACATAAGAAAAGCTCCCGAAACAAATATTTCGGGAGCTTTTTATCGAGTAACTAAATACTACAAGTTTTACTTACCGCAGTCAGGATCCATTGCAGCCAACTTCTTGTACAGATCGAAGCGTGCCGATGTTTCCTTAGTTGCCTGCTTCATGAGCTTCTCTGCCACTTCCGGTTGAGACTTCTTTAATACGCGGAAACGGTTTTCGCCGTAGGCGTAGTCTTCAAAGCTGATGCTCGGATCCTTGCTGTCGAGCTGGAGAGGATTCTTACCCTCATCGGTCAGGCGGGGATCGTAGCGAAACAGCGGCCAGTGACCAGAAGCAACAGCTTTTTTACACTCGTCAACGGCGGTAGTCATGTTGATACCATGAGCGATACAGTGGCTGTAAGCGAGGATGATGGAAGGACCA